>CAYWHE010000121.1:0-12341 GCA_964458125.1 uncultured Flavobacteriaceae bacterium
CCGGCGACCAGGATCATCAGCGACAGGATGATGTAAACATTGATATTCTGGAGTTCAAGCCAGTTAAAAATCTGCGGGTAAAGTTCCCTGACCGAACGGGCGTTGAAGCGGAATCCCACCTCCCGGTAAATATCCGGTGCGACCCGGTCAACCTGCCTGAAATCCTTCAACATGACCTCAAAACCAGCCACCTGCCTGTCGTTCCAGTTGTTCAGCTGCTGTACCTGGCCCAGATCGCAGAGCATGTAAAGATTGTCAAATTCTTCCAGCCCGGTTTCGTAAATGCCGGCGATATTAAATTTACGCACCCTGGGTGGTTGTTGGATGAAGTACACCAAAACCGGTTCATTCACCTGCAGATTCAGCAGACGCGCAGTATTGCGGGAAATCAGAACGTCATTCGACCGGGATCCTTCCACCACCGAAAGGGGCTTTCCTTCTTTGATCTTATCCCGGAAAAAGCTCCAGTCAAAATCAGTTCCGACTCCTTTCAGTAAAATGCCCTCGATTTCCGTACTGGTTTTAATGATGCCGGCTTTGATGGCATAAACCTGTATATGCCGCACGTCAGGATTGTTCCGGATGCCCGTCAAAAAAGGCTGGTTCCTGTCGAGCGGGGTTTCTTCATAGGAACTGTTGTTGTCAAAATTATTGATCCGGATATGCGCATTAAAACCGGTCACTTTTTTTTCTATCTCGTTCCGGAAGCCTGTCACCACCATCATGGAGATGATCATCACAGCCAAACCCAACGCCACGCTTAAAATGGCCAGCCCCACCACGGGCTTGCTGATGTGCCTGGTATCTCCCCGGTTGAAGATGATCCGTCGGGCGATATGGAGTTCAAGGTTCAAGCAGAAGGGGGTAAAGGTTTGAAAAACCAGGCCGGAAATTTAAGCAACCAGCAGCAGTTGATCGATGACCGGCAGGCCACGTTGATTTGGTTTCAAAAGTAACTATTCCCGGAATTATTTCTCCGGGATTTAAGTATTAAACTGAGATTGTACCGGACAGGGGATATATCATAGGAATTGTAAAGAATTCTGATTATCATTGCAAGGAAAAATCACTTTAAGTCATGCAAAAAAACTACCTGCTTTTATTGCTGGTTTCCATGCTGTCAATGTCGGCAAGGGGCCAGGTAATGATCAATGAATTTTCCTGTTCCAACCTCGACCAGTTTGTAAACAACTTTGGCAAATACGATGACTGGATCGAACTTTACAATGCCGGAAGCAGTGCGGTAAACCTGGCCGGTTATTACCTGAGCGATGATACCACGAACAACACGAAGTGGCAGATACCTTCAGGCGCGACCATACCGGCATACGGATTTTTCCGTGTCTGGGCCGATGGACGAAATACCGTTTCCGGTTCTCATTATTATGCCAGCTTCAAATTGACGCAAACCAGGGAAGAGTTTGTCGTGCTTTCGGATCCCTCCACCGCGATTATCGACTGGGTGGAAATGACCCAGCATACGCAGAAGGGTCATTCCTTCGGACGTACCAGCAACGGTGCCGCGCAGTGGGGCGTGTTCACCACTCCCACACCAAACGCCTCCAATACCACCACACCCTATACGGGCTATGCCGATAAACCTGCGGTAAGCATTCCGGCCGGGTTTTATACGGGTTCCGTTACCGTGATCCTGAGCACCAATGAACCCAATTCCACCATCCGGTATACCCTTGACGGAACGCTTCCCACCATTACATCTACGGCTTATTCCATTCCTTTAACCATCAGCAGCACAAGCGTGTTAAAGGCCGTTACCTTCAGCACCAATCCTCAGATTTTGCCCAGCTTTGTGGAGTTTGACACCTATTTTATTAATGTTTCCCATACCCTGAGGGTGATTTCCATTGCAGGCACCCAGCTGGATAACCTCGCCAACGGCAACGGCAACCTGGTCCCATACGGATCAATCGAATACTTTGATCAGAATCAGGTCCGTACGGCCAAAACATACGGAGAGTATAACAAACACGGACAGGACAGCTGGGCCAACAGCCAGCGAAGCATGGACTTTGTTTCCCGGGATGAATGCGGTTACAATTATGCGGTGAAGGAGAAAATGTTTTCCATGAGCAACCGCGACCGGTTCCAGCGTTTTATTTTACGCGCTGCCGGTGACGACAATTACCCGGCCGACCATCACACGGCCAACCTGGGAAGCGCCCATGTGAGGGATGCCTACATTCAAAACCTGGCCAAAAGGGGTAACCTGGATCTGGATGTGCGGATTGGCGAAAAATGCATTGTTTACCTCAACGGAAATTACTGGGGCGTTTACGATATCCGTGAGCGGCCCGATGATCATGATTATTGCGATTATTATTACGGACAGGACAAATTCCACCTCCAGTATATCCTCATCTGGGGCAATACCTGGGCGGAATACGGTGGACAGCAGGCCCTGAACGACTGGTATGCGCTCTATAATTATATCATGTCAAATAACATGGCCGACACCGCCGTCTTCAATAACGTCATCAGTCAGTATGATGCCTACAGCCTGGTTGATTATGTGATCGTCAATTCGTTTACCGTTTGTTCCGACTGGCTGAACTGGAATACGGGATGGTGGCGCGGCCTTGATTCACTGGGCGGGCATCGCCGCTGGGGGTATATTTTATGGGATAACGATGCCACGTTTGATCATTACATCAATTACACCGGCGTTCCCAGTACGCTTGCTACGGCAGCTCCCTGCAATCCGGAAGGTCTTAACGGC
The DNA here is from genome assembly GCA_964458125.1 of uncultured Flavobacteriaceae bacterium. Classification (GTDB taxonomy): domain Bacteria; phylum Bacteroidota; class Bacteroidia; order AKYH767-A; family OLB10; genus CAYWHE01. Next base: position 2,738 of record CAYWHE010000121.1, read on the forward strand.
AGTTCCGACCCGGAAGATCATATCGGCGTATTGAACAAACTCCGCCAAAACCCGGACTTCAATCAATACTATATTTCCCGTCAGATTGACCTGTGGAACACAGTTTTCAGCTGCGACAACATGATTCCTTACCTCGACAGCGTGGTGGCTTCCATCGATCCTGAAATGACCCAGCATGCCAACCGCTGGTTCGGCACGTATACCGAATGGCAAACCAATGTGCAAACGCTCCGGAATTTTATCATTGCCCGTTGTGCCGCACTCACCCAGGGATTTATCAGCTGTTACAATTTAACGGGTCCCTTTGATGTTACCCTGAATACCGATCCGGCCGGCGCCGGGAATATCAGGCTGAATTCACTCACCATCGATTCTTTCCCCTGGACAGGAACTTATTTCGGAGGCATGGATACCAAACTCGAGGCTCAGCCCAACGGCAATTACCAGTTCACCAACTGGTCGGCCATTACCCAGGTGTTTAATCCGAATACCACGGCGGTTAAAACAACGGTCAGCCTCAGTGGTACCGATTCCATTACCGCACATTTCTCCTTTGCATCCATTGTTCCCGAGAATACCAACCAGGATCCGGCCGTTGGGGTTTATCCAACCGTCTTTACCGAAGAGGCCCTGCTCAGTTTCAACCTGCCTGTTGCTGTTCCGGTTGGAATCCGGTTATTTACTATGGAAGGGAAAGCCATTACCGAACTGGCCCGGCCCGGAACACCTTTGGCCCCCGGTCAGTATGAGGTAAAGGTCAACCTGCATGGCTCCGGGCTTTCCGCGGGACTTTACCTGGTTGATTTTACCGCCGGTGATTTTCATAAAACGATGAAGGTATATTATTCGCCAACCAGGTAAATCTCCTGTTGGGTAGTTAAAAGGCCGTTTTCTGAACAGATGACGGCTTTTTTTATGTGGACAGACCGCCCGGATGGAAGAGGTGTTATGGACCCGTTGAATGAAACTACTGCCGGGAAGCCTCAGGGATATTAGTCGATGTCCTGCACCCTTTTTCAGGTCTTCTGCAGACAACGGCATGAATATGGTTTTAATTGGTTGAAACTGATGCACCGTATTCCAGGTTATCCGGACCCGCCTGATGAATCCTGTAAAACAGACTTTATTATAGGAAAACAAAGCAACCGGTCTTCGTGTATGGAACAAAAAAAAGAGGCTGACTCATGGAGCCAGCCTCTTTTCATACGGGCGGATGCGAATTACTTCACCACCGTCATTTTCCTTGCCAGGCGATGGTTGTCGGCCTGTATGGAGAAATAATAAACACCATCACTGAAGTCGTTTGAGTTCAGGTTAATGGAATATTTGCCGGCCTGTTGCGTACCTTGTTCAAAGGTCCGGACCATTTTTCCGTGCATATCGTGAACAAAGATCTTCACATCATTTGCAAATTGATCCAGTTCATAATTCACCACGCTTTCACCTTTGAAAGGATTGGGCTGGTTCTGGTATAATTTAATGCCATTGATGAAGGTCATTTCATCAATTCCGACGGTCATGTCAACAATCGGGAAAATGGCAAAGTCAATATCCACATTATTTGGCGCTGTTCCCCAGGCGGAATAAATGGTATGAAGGGTATTGTCGTTCCATTTCTCCCAGGAAAGTTCCGTGGCGCCGGCCTCTCCGGAAGCGTTGGAAACCAGTCCGGTGGTATCCGTGGTAGCCAGGGTGGTAAAGTCAACACCGCAGGCATAATCAGCGGTTACGTTAAACGGAGCTGTGAAGTTGGCAAATACAAAACCAGCGGCACCGGTAGAACTGGTATCAATGTCATCCCATAATACATCCACGGTGGAGGCCACGGTACCTGGTGCGGTAACCGTTCCTGTTGAGTTGTCACCTGTTCCGTCCATGTTGTAAATATTGCAGGTGATTTTGGAGTTCGGATCACCGACACTGCTGCCCGCACCTTTACCGGCAAACCAGTAAACGCATCCTTCCACATTGTAAGGAGTGGTCACTACAAACTGCTGCATTTTTGCAAAATCACCATAACCGTTGACGCCGGCCAGGTAACCGCCGTTTTGAGAGGTGTAAACAGTAGGCGTCCCGCCATTCACCAGCCATCCGTACAGGGTGTCGGTTGGGGTCATGACTTTTTGGAGGTAAGACGTATTGGATGGAAGTGTATGAACAGTTCCTACAGCCCTCTGCTGGGCGATAGCACAGAATTGAAATGCGCTAAAGGTTAAAAGAATGTAAAGTTTTTTCATGTGTTAATTTGTTTGATGATTATAGCCTGTAAAAATAATGGTTATTCCGGTTTTAACAAAAATTTATCATTTCCGGCAAAATACCGGTAAATAAAAAGCCCCGGCTTGTTCAAAACCGGGGCTTTTTTTATGGTGCTGGTTAATTATTGGCGATTTTCATTTTGGAAAAGGTGTTGTCCTGAATCACCTCAATGCCTTTCAAAAAGGTTTTATTCGTTTCATTCATCACTTCATAATAGGCATTTGTGTCCCATAAGTCTCTGGCGATCAGAGCCTTTAATTGATTGAACAAAAAGGGGCCCGAGTTTTTCAAACCTGATTCGTCAAGGGGTACACCCTGTTTTTCAGCGTAAGCAAGAAAGTCTTTTTTCATATGATCATCGATGGTAAAATGCTGGCGGAAAGCCTGAATGTCCGGGTATTTTGCAAGCAGTGAAGTCCGGTTATCATCCGTATAAGTCAGGGTAAATTCATTGACAATTCCTTTGCGGATCAAATCAAACAGGAATTTGCTGTTCATGCTTGTGTCCTGGGGAACAAATACGTCCGGCATGATGCCGCCACCGGCATATACTACACGGCGGGCATTGGTGAAATACTTAACCGTATCTTTCTGGTGAATGCTGTCGGCATTTGTAAATTCGCCCTGGTTCCTGCGGTTGAGCAGGTCCATATCGTAATCCTCTTCATCACCCGGCTGATAGGGTTTCTGGATGCAGCGGCCGGAAGGCGTATAGTACCGGGCGATGGTCAGCCGGACGGCCGATCCGTCGGGCAGAGGGAAAGGTTTCTGGACCAGGCCCTTTCCAAAGGAACGCCTGCCGACCACGAGTCCGCGGTCCCAGTCCTGTATGGCTCCGCTGACAATTTCGGAGGCGGATGCCGAGGTTTCATCGATCAGCACCACCAGTTTTCCCTTTTCAAACCCGCCCGCTGATGAGGCAAAAGATTCCTGGGTAGGGGCCGTCCTGCCTTTGGTGTAGACGACCAGTTTTTTATCGTCCAGGAATTCATCCGCCAGGCCAATGGCCCGTTCCAGGTATCCGCCACCGTTGCCCTGGAGGTCGAGAATCAGGTGTTTGATGTTTTTTTCCTGCAGTTTTTTCAGGGCCGCTTTGAATTCCTCCACGGTGCTGTCGGCAAACTTATCCACTTTGATGTAACCGATTTCCGGTGCGGCCACGTAAGCGGCTACCACGCTGTAGAGGGGTATTTTATCACGGGTTATGGTAAAATCAAGCAGCTCCGGACTGCTCCGGCGGTAAACGCTGACCGTTACCTTGGTTCCTTTGTCGCCCCGGAGTTTTTTCATCACATCGTTGTTTTTCAGTTTGATGCCGGCTACATTGATGCCGTCAATTTTCACGATCCGGTCACCGGCCCGCAAGCCCACCTTTTCGGAGGGTCCGCCGGAAATAGTCTGCGTCACCATGATGGTATCTCCCAACAGCTGGAAGGAAACCCCGATACCTTCAAATTTCCCTAACAGCGGTTCATTCACGGCTTTCAGGTCTTCTGCCGGGATGTACACGGAATGGGGGTCGCAGTCTTTTAAAATGGCCCGGATGGCATCTTCCGTAATTTTGTTTTTGTCAACGGTATCCACATAGGCGTATTCGATCAGCTGAAACAGGGCCTGTACCTTGTTTTTTTCATCAATCTGGGCCATACCGGTCTGAGTTTTTCCGCAGAGGGTAAGCGTTACCAGCAATGCCGCCACAACGGCTTTCAAGTTATGATTCATATAAATTTTAAATTACTGACTTGTTAAACGGTTGTTGCAAACATAAGTTTTATCGCCATTGAAAAAGTTAAGGCCAGGTTAAAGTTATCAGCAAAACCGGTTATCTCACCGAACAGCCTGATGGATAAAGGCGGAATGCTGTGCCGGAGTATGGCTGATGGCCAGGAAGAATTCAGTCCGTATGGGCCTTCACGGGTACAATGCCAATAGGGCGTGGGGAAGATCATGTTGTAGACGCTGGATTTCATCAGACTATTGGTACAGTTGCATACTACCTGTTAAATTTTGACGGGACTATATTTTTTAATCCCGGCAGAGGGTTTTCGTTTGTCAGCCAAAATGGTTTTGGTAATGGTTTGATCGTAAATCAGCTGTTTAGAGCCCTTCACATTTGCCATCGGGTTAACAAAAGCCTCTTACGGGTTTCACCGGAAGCATTAAAGTTTGACAAATCTGGTATTTCTTTGATTGAATTGAACCATGTAAATTCCGCCGGGCAAATCCGAAACCGGTATAACCTGTTTATCCTTCGTTACGGATGTAGACAGAACCACTTCGCCGAGTGCATTCAGGATCTGAATACGATTTTCCTTTAACACCGAACCGGGAACCGTCACCTGAATATAATTCCGGGCCGGATTTGGAAAAACTTCCGGTGGTGAGGATGGATGCCAGTCAGCGGTTGTTGTCGCAACACCGAAGATGTTTTCATAATTTTCCGCATACTGGTAGGTGGATGCGCAGGAGTTCACGGCGTCCCAGTTGACGCTCCAGGTCATCATTCCACGGAGGTCAGGATATCCTCCGGGCTGTGACAGGACATAAGTACCGGGTTGGGGGCCGTTACCGGTTAAATAATTGACGGCGGCGCGCACCGTGGCGGTGTCGGCAAAGCCGCCTCCGGCCGCACCGGGGCAGGCGGGCAAACCGACTGCAATTTTTTCAGGAGGCAGGCCCATGAACGGGCCGCCCGGCGTATTAAATCCCTGGATAACGGCTTCTGTCATGGCTGCAATAAAGTCGGAAGTGCCCTGCGAATAAATGTTTCCGTCAATTCCATACATGCTTCCGCTGTTATAAAGCTGTACATGCAGAATTTCAATCGAATCACGCAGTGCATGAATGACGGGCAGATAGGCTCCCCAGATTCCGCCATAGGCCGACATGCCGCCCTGCACAAATGCCGTTTCAGGAGCCATCGTGAGGATCATCCGTTTCGCATGAGCGGCATAATAATCACTCATAATTAATTTGACGGCATCAATCAGGTTAACAATTTTCGCATCGGCAGGGGCCGAAATGGTTCCGCCTGAAACGGAAACGGAACTGCCTTCCAGATCAATGTCCATTCCGTCAAAACCATACGTTGCCAGGATGTTGTTCATGCTGCTGACAAACGAGTCGCGTTCGGTTGCATTGTCCAGTGAAACCGGCGCAGTCGCCCCGCCAATGCTTATCAAAACTTTTTTGCCCTGACCCTGCAGCGTCTGAATTTGACCAATCAGTGTTGCCGGGCTGACCTGGTCCGGTATAAATTCCATCTGATAATCCGTGCCGGCCTGCGGAACAGCGAATGCGACATCTATTATCCGGTATCGCGAATCAATATTGTCAAGCGGAATATACGGAGCATTGACATCGTTCCAGTTATGCCAGTATCCGATCAGGGCCGGATCAGGAACCTGTGCACAGAGGATGATTCCGCTGAATTGAACGAGGGTAAAAAACAAGATTGATTTTTTCATCGATTATACGGGCGATGCCGGGTTTTTATTTGGAAATTTTTGAATGCCTGTATGTAAAGCGGGTGGAAGATTTCAGCGGAATGAAATCAATGCATGTTGAACCTGTTGCGGCCGGCCAAAAGCAGCATCCGGTATTATTCCTGCGCCTGTTATTTTTCCGGACCAGATCATCGCGCTTTGGGAAAGCCTGCATACCTTCGGGTTGTTCCGGTAATGATATTCCAAGGCCTCATGATCAAATTACAGATAGCCGGACAGTGCCCTGTTTATACCCTCAGTGAGCCCCGGAAACCCCTGGCGGCATAGTAGGATTCTGCTCCGTTGTGATACACAAAGATATGGTTGTAGCGGAAATCAGCAAAGATGGCTCCCCCCAGATTTCTGATTTCCGCAGGTGTTTTCACCCAGCTTGACGTTTTCGTATCGAATTTAAAAAGCTTCTGCAGGTCCCGGTACTGCTCCTCCGTTAAAATTTCAATACCCATGTCCTCTGCCAATCCCAGAGCGCTGTTTTTTGGTTTGTGTTCCTTTCTTGACTTCAGCGCTGCCGGGTCGTAACAAAGGCTTCTGCGGCCGGCGGGACTCTCGGCCGAGCAATCATAAAAAATGTATTCACCCGTCTTCTTATCCTGACCGGCCACGTCCGGTTCACCGCCGGTTTTTTCCATTTCATGGAGCGAACGAAGTTTTGCTCCGCCACCCGGAGAATCCAGTTTGGCCTGCACTTCTGCCCATTCAATACCTTTATGCCGGTTCATGTTTTTATCAAACCGGTCTTTTAATGTCCGGAACAATTCTTTACGTTGTTCCGGTGACAGCCCGTTTTTATTTGCCATTACAGATTTTTTATATTGATTTTTTTCTGGTCAGTTTAAGGTGAAACGATTTAGGGGCCGGGGAAATCCTTCAGATTTGCCGGTACCTTGCATTTCTTCCCTGCTTTTATTAATTGTATGTGTCCGCAAGGCAGGTACCTGAATGCACTTGTTTACAATTTACTTAAAAATACAAATATATAATGGTGAAGTAAATTAACGTGAAAAATATTTCAGGCCCGTGCAGGTCCTTCATCAAATCAGTCTTAAAAGGATATCAGGTAGCAGAAGGGTTGCACCAATGGTTCCCGCCGGCATGACAGGAGATCCTCACGCCCCGGGCACGATATAAAGCCAACCTTTTACGGCACTTCACCGGCGCCGTTTGCCGCCCTGGGTACAAACGGATTTCGGTCCGTACCGGACAGAATAAAAAGCCCGGGTATTACTGATTTGCGGAATTTCGAAATATCAGGGGTTTTCAAAATCCGACGGAATTCTGGCGGAATGGTGTGACTGGCCGTAGTTGAATTTGGAAAATCAATTGGTTCCTCCGCCAACTATTTTGGCCTGTTCAATCAGGGGGTTCCCATAACTCAATTTTATTTCCTTCCGCGTCAAGTATATGGATAAATTTGCCGTAGTCATAGGTTTCAATTTTGTCCAGAATGGTCACACTGTCCTTTTTTAATTCCTCCACCAGCGCTTCCAGATTTTCAACCCTGTAATTGATCATAAAGTCCTTTATTGAAGGCTCAAAGTATTTTGTCTTTTCGGAAAACGGAGTCCATTGGGTTTGTCCTTTCTTTGCCGTGTCCGCACCTTCGTACCACTTAAAAGTTGCTCCATAGGGGTTGGTTTCCAGGCCAAGGTGTTTTTGATACCATGCGGTGATTTTTTTTGGGTCTTTGCATTTGAAAAAAATGCCCCCAATACCCGTTACTTTTTTCATTTTTGCTGGTTTTGTATTTTGGTTTGAAATGATTGTCTTAAATGCGAAACCTGAAAGAAAGGTTGCTGTAATAATGAAAGCCAATAGTGCAGTCTTTTTCATTTATTCCTGATGATTGTCGTTTGTTATGTTAGGTATTGCTCCTGCCGGAGGTTATTGAAAGATTTTCGATGTGCGCGAGGTCATTACGGCCCGGTTATTATCTTCTCTTATTTATTGCAAATAGTAATGCGGAAGAAACAACACACATGACGATTGCACTCACGATAAGCGAATTTTCTCCCTGTGAAATTCCTGTCAGGAAATCGCCTGCAAACATTACTAAAAAGAAAATATATGCGGTGGTCAGCATGGGAATTGATTTTTTGAATGTCGCAAAACCAAAGATAAAGCCAAGGGCAAATTGTCGTGCGGCCCACATCTCAATGATGTAGTCAACGCCTTTGGCGTTAAGGTCAACGGTCTCCAGAATCGATTGGGGAGAAAAGTAAAGCAATAAACTTACCATGAGTTCCATTAATGCAAAAAGACCGGATACAATAAGTATCCATGTTGGTAAGGATTTTTGTATTTCAGTCATAATTTTTGATGTTTGGGTACCTGTTTTATTGTTTTCTTATTGATGATGGCGCTGAACGCCGGTTCAATAACCGCCAAAGGTTTGCAGATCGGAGAAATTGGCGGCTTAGCCGATAAAATTCATTTAAAAAACAACCCTTCAAAACTAAAAAAAACTTTCATACAAAGTACCCACGCGTCACTTTAACCGAAGGAGGATAGGAACTGGCGGCTGGTCCGACAGCCGGTATAAACAGCACCGGGGTATACATTAGCTTCGCCTAATGTTGTTGTTTTGATTGTTTGAAAGTCAGCTCTAAAAATTATTAATTCATAATCCTCAAAATTACCTGGAAGTGTATTAACAAAATAAACGTTTAGTGAAGCTGGACAAGTCAGGATTTTTTTGTTTATTGATAGCATGGGGTTTTGCTTTCATTGCACTTCATGTGGAGCCATATGTTGCTGTTTTTTTCACCAACCTGCTTTATATATGCTGTCCATGATTGCCGGAAAAAAATCCCGGCCTATGAAAACCGGGATTTTTAATCAATGAGACTATCGTTTCAGAAGCTCCAGAGGAGCGAACTGAAGCGATTTAGTCGAATTGATCCCGATGGCTTTGTCCTTCGGGATCTTAGGGTTTTATTCCCCGCCGCTTGCGGCGAACAAATAAAATTTTCCATGTTGATACCTCGCAGCTTGCTGCGAGGAGTTTCATTCAATCTGCTTAAAAAATTATTCCTTAACCACTTTGGTGGTGATCGCTTTATTATCGGCAGTAATTATTATTAACTGGTAAAAGCCGCTTTTCAAATTCGAAATGTCAAGGACATCGGAATATTGATTTGACGTAACCGCGGCTTGCTTCTCGAGCACTGCGCGCCCGGTAAGGTCAATCAATCTCAGAGATGCTTCTCCATCCATGCCTGCAAACTGAACATTCAGTTCATTTTGTGCGGGATTGGGATAAACCAGCAGGTTGCTAATTTCAGCTTCTGCCTGTTGTACTTCATTACCGCCTATCCTGGGAGCAGCGGTAACAAATGTTTTAACCGTTGTAAATCCGCTGTAGTATTTGATATTGTTATACTGAACAAACGCCTGCACTTTGTAATCATACGAAGTACTTGCAAGCAGGTTTTTCAAGGTATCCGTAACTGCGCCTGCAGCCACCTGGTGTGTTGTGAAAGTGGGGTCCGAAGTTTTCTTATAGCTGACTACAAAACCATCCACACAGGAGTATGCATTCCAGTTTATAACGGCAGAGGTAGATTGAATATTGGATGACGAATGTCCTGTAACTGTGGTGACCTGTCCTTTTAACGCAGATGTAGTTGTAGTTGTAATAGCCCCGGTGGATTTAACTTTTGCATAGTAAACATCCGGCGTAAGATTAGAGAACTTGGCAGTATCAATGGTAGTAACCGGTGCACCATAAGAAACACCATTACGGTATAGCTGAACACTATATGGCGGCAAACCCCTTGTTACATAATAATTGAGCTTATGCGTATTGCACACTCCCGCTGAGCCAGATGATGATGTTAATG
>CAYWHE010000122.1:0-12288 GCA_964458125.1 uncultured Flavobacteriaceae bacterium
TGAAATCCCTTCTTGAAAACCGGCGCAATTTTAAATAGGCCGGTCTTTCGTTTATCAAATACTGTTTCACACCATAAATTCTATAATTATGGGGCTACCTGAAAATTAAATCAAACATAATATCTGCTTTTGCTTTGGTACTTATGTGATCCTTCCATGTATTAAAAAGCTTTGTCGGACAATATTGTAAAAAAACAATTCCTTAAAAAAATTCCTGCCTGATTAACGGAATCCATATTAATGAGTCAGTTCAGCATGACGGCTTTTTCTTTTCTTTCAGAAAAAACTCCAACCGGTTCTTTCACGATTTCACCCAAACCCTGATCACGGCAGAGTTTTAAAAACTCTTTTTCAAACGCAGGATCGACAGCCAGCAACAATCCACCGCTGGTTTGGGGATCGCAACCGATAAAAAGCTGCCGGGCTGATAATCCGGGTAAACCGTCTTTATAACTGTTGAAATTCCGCGTAGTCATATCCGGGTAAATGTACTGGTCAAGATAATAATCCAGGTTTGACAACAGGGGTACCTTGTCCATATGGATTGTTGCGGTTAAATGACTGCCGCCTGTCATTTCAAGCAGGTGTCCGAACAAACCAAATCCCGTCACATCGGTGATGGCGTGTACCTCCGTGAGCCGGCCGGCCTTTTCCCCAAAACGGTTCAGGGTCGTCATCCAGCGCACCGCCTCCTGCAGGTCTTCGGGCAGGGCCTTTCCCCTTTTCATGGCCGTATTCAGAATTCCAGTACCGACAGGCTTGGTGAGAAAGAGCAGGTCGCCTGCTTTGGCCGTATTGTTTTTCTTCAGGCCGGTATGGGCGACCATGCCGTTAACCGCAAGCCCGAAGATCGGCTCCGGGGAATCAATGCTGTGTCCGCCGGCCAGGGGTATGCCGGCTTCGGTACAAACGGACCGCCCCCCTTCCACCACCTGTGCTGCAATGGCCGGGGAGAGTTTGTTCACCGGCCAGCCCAGGATGGCCACGGCCAGCAACGGTTTTCCACCCATGGCATAGACATCGCTGATGGCGTTGGCCGCGGCAATCCTTCCAAAATCAAATGGGTCATCCACGACCGGCATAAAAAAATCGGTCGTACTGATGAGGGCCATGCCGCTGCCGATATCGAGAACGGCCGCATCATCGCGGCTTTCATGGCCCACCAGCAAGCCAGGAAAGAGGGGCAGATCTTCCCTGCGGCTTAATATCTCATCCAAAACGGCAGGCGCTATCTTGCATCCGCAGCCTCCGCCATGGCTGTAGGAGGTTAATTTTAGTGGTACATCTTCATCCGCCTGCGTTGTCATTAATGCCTCTTTTGAGGCAGCAAAAATCATCAAAATATGGCAATAAAAAAACCGCCCCGGAACGGAACGGTTTTCAGGATGTCAGGAGGTGGTTACCGGATCAGCGTCATCTGACGGGTAAACACCTGGTTGTCGGTTGACAGACGGTAAAAATAAAGTCCGCCCTTAACAGGTTCCCCGCTGGCCGTTGAGCCATTCCAATAGTAATTATATTCTCCACCGCTTAATTTTTCGCTGGCGAGGGTGGTGATTTCCTTTCCAAGCAAATCATATACCTTAAGCGTTACCTGGCTGGCTCCGTTCAGCGTAAACCGGATGTTGGTAAAATCACTGAAAGGGTTGGGATAGTTTTGCTCCAGGCTGCTTACCGTGGCTACCGGTGAGGGATTGCTGATACCCAAAACGGAACCACCCAGCTCTACCCGGTTGGAATTCAGGATGGATTTGGCTGAATCGGCCGTTCCATAACGGCTTACGAATGCAACAATTTCCATCTGTGTGTCATCCCAGGAAGCGGGCAGCGTGTAGGAGAAACTTTTGGTAAAGGTCTGTCCGGCCGTAATATTTGGAGGAAGGAAACTGTATTCCCCCCAAATGTTATTGGCCAGTTGGGTGCGCACCACGTGCCTGTGGTTGTAGCCTGTAATGGTGCAGGGGAAGGTGTACCAGGGACTGTTCGGATCGGTGGCGCCACAACCGACACCCATGTAATTATGCTGGTCGTAACCTGCACCGGTACCGGTAACACTGTCTTCCACCAGCAGGCAGCTCATACGGAAAGATCCGGTGGCGGCTGCAACAAAATCAGCCGTTACCGTAACGTTTACCAGACGGGTGGGCTGATCATAGGTACTGCTTATCCACACGTTTAAAGGGGCGCTGGCATTGAGCCTCTGATTGCAATAATTCATCCAGGTGTTTGTACTGACGCCGACACTGGTTGTGCCTGTCCATTTTACGCGGTCGACTCCGCCTGTCGGGAAACCTGTGGTCATTCCCGAACAAATGGCATTGGTTAAAGTGGTTGCCATGGCATCGCTGCTGGGAGAGGATCCCTGGTGAATACCCAACGCAATAACGTTGGGCAGTAAATTTTCAACCTGGTTGGAAACAGTCAGCCCGCGCGGACAATAGCCGCACCAGGCGCCGGTATAATCCTCCAGGATCACCTTTTTGGGGGCCTGGGCGAACAGGTTCCCCGAAAGAAACGCCAGCCATAAGATATTGGTAATGGTTTTTTTCATGGTGTTGATTTTAATTTGGTTGTATTTTGATACAAAAATAAACAAATTCCCGGAATATAAAAATTTCGGGACGGACCTATTCCTTTCATCCTGTCCGTGATCACCAGGGTACTATTCCATCCGCTCCCGGTTAGCCACTTGAACAATCTGACGGAAAGCCTTACCTTTGCATATTAATCCGTATCCGTGAACATTTTAACCGCTGAATCCCTCAGCAAATCCTTTATTGAAACTCCCCTTTTTGAAAACATCAGTCTTTCCCTTGGTTATAAACAGAAGGCTGCCCTGATTGCGGCCAATGGCACGGGTAAGACCACCCTGCTTAAAATTCTGGCCGGAAAGGAAACGGCCGACAGCGGGAAGGTTTCCATCCGCAACGGCATCAAACCGGGTTACCTGGAACAGGATCCGCAACCGGACGAATCGCTGACCATCAAGGAAAGTCTTTTCTTTTCCGATAACCCCGTCATGCGGCTGATCGGTGAATACGAATACCTGCTCGTGAAGGGGGATCAGGCTGATCCTGCCGAATTGCAGCGCATCACGGCCCTGCTTGACGAACAGAATGCATGGGGATATGAGGCCAAAGCCACGGAAATCCTGGGCATGCTCGACATCCATGACCTGGATAAAACAATCGGACAGCTGTCCGGCGGTCAGCGAAAAAGGCTGGCCCTGGCGCATTTGCTGATTGAAGAACCCGACCTTTTTATCCTGGATGAGCCCACCAACCACCTCGACCTGGATATGATTGAATGGCTGGAGAAATACCTGGGCAGGCTGAATAAAACCATGCTGATCGTGACCCATGACCGCTATTTCCTGGACGGGGTCTGCGATTCCATTTACGAACTGGAAAACGGTAAAATATACCTTCATAAGGGAAATTACGCTTATTTCCTGGAGAAAAGGCATGACCGTGAATTCCGCGAAGGACGGGAAGTGGACAAGGCCTCCAACCTCTACCGGACGGAACTGGAATGGATGCGCAGGCAGCCGAAAGCACGGAGCACCAAGCAAAAAGCCAGGATCGACTCCTTTTATGACCTGGAGAAGAAAGCGCTGGGAGCACGGAATGAGGCCAAAATGAACATCACTATGCAGATGGCGCGGATGGGAAGTAAAATCCTTGAGTTTGAAAACATTTGTAAAAGCTATGACAACAAGGTGCTTTTTCAAAATTTTTCGTATACGTTTAAACGTGGTGAGAAAATCGGCATCCTCGGCAGGAACGGCTCCGGGAAATCAACCCTGCTGAACATCATTATGGACAAGGTAAGACCCGACCAGGGCAGGATCAGGACCGGGGAAACCATGGTTTACGGATACTATTCCCAGGAGGGCATGGTGCTGAAAGAAGATAAGCGGGTCATTGATGTGGTAAGGGACATCGCCGAATATGTGGAAACCGGAAACGGCAACTGGATGGGCGTTTCCCAGTTTCTCAACCATTTTTTATTCACGGGAAGCAGGCAGCATACGCTCGTTTCCAAACTCAGCGGAGGTGAAAAACGAAGGCTTTACCTGCTGACCATCCTGCTGAAAAATCCGAATTTCCTGATCCTGGATGAACCCACCAATGATCTGGACATCGCCACCCTGAATCTGCTCGAGGAGTTCCTGACCGGCTACCAGGGTTGCATGCTGCTGGTTACACACGACCGTTACTTCATGGACAAACTGGTGGATCACGTTTTTGTTCTCGAGGGGGATGGAAAAATCAAGGATATCCACCGCAATTATTCCGGTTACCGGGAAATGCTCGCCGCTCAGAAAGGCGTCAACGACAAACCGGAAAAACCCCTTAAACCCGCCCGGTCTGAGTCTGAGACCTCCAGGAAAAAAGGACTGAGCTTCAAGGACAAAAAAGAACTGGAAGAAACGGAGGCACATATTGAAAAACTGGAACAGCGTAAAAAAGTTCTCCTGGAAACCATGAATGATCCGCAGGCAGGCCATGAAAAAATCCATGCCTGCTCGATGGAATTCGGACTGCTGGAGAAAGAGCTGAAGGTAAGGCAGGAACGCTGGTTTGAACTGGCTGCCTTAGCCGGTTGAGCCGGGCTTCCCGAACAGTTTCCCGGCCAGTTGCGCGGTTCTGGCAGTTGTTTTTCTTTTTCCTTCCACCGCTTCAACACGGGAGATGCCGCGGATAACGTTGGAGAAAAATACTTCCTCCGCTTCCTCCAGGTCCTGAACTGAAATGATTTTTTCACGGACCGGGTATTTCAACAACTTCATCATCCTCAGCAGGTTTTTCCGCATCACCCCGTCCACGCATCCGGAACGGAGCGAAGGCGTTAACCATTCTCCTCCGTTAAAAATGAAAATATTGGAGATCGCGGATTCCGAAACCTGTCCCCGGTGATTGAGCAAAATGGCATCATCCAGCCCGTTCCGTGCGGCGTAAATACCGGCCATCACATACGGAATGCGGTTGCAGGATTTAAACGAACTGAACGGAGACGGAAAAAGTAAATTCCCGGGTACAATGCCAACGCGCAGACCTTTCACGTTGAGCTTAAATCCGGTAACCGGCAATGAATTAACAGTTAGTATATAGGAAGATTGCACCGACGATCGCTTGAAGCTAAGGCCTTCCGGTTCCCTCCAGATCTGCAGTCGCAGGCGGGCGTCACCCGCTATGCGGCATGCTGACAACAGGGAACGGGATTCCTTTTCCAGCCGTTCAGGGGAAAAACCTGCCGGCAGCGAAATGGCAAGGGCCTCAAGTCCGCGATACAACCGCTGCAGGTGGTCCTCCAGGAACAGGATCCGGTCCCGGTGCCAGTGCATGGTTTCAAACAGCCCGTCACCATACATAAAGGCCCGGTTTGAAAACGGAAATGCATGTTCAGAAGCAGTTATCCGCTTCCCATTGAGGATACCAAATTCCCTTTGAGCGCTCATTTAACCTGTTCCAGGACTTCCGTCAGCGGCCGGTTGGATTCCACGAGGATGCCGGTAACCCCGGCACGTGAACCGGCTTCCACATCCCGGTCCCGGTCACCGATAAAATAACTGGAGGCGGCGTCAACCTGAAACCGTGCCATGGCCTTTTCAATCAACAGGGAGCCCGGCTTCCGGCAAAGGCAGTTTCCAAAATCCGGATGATGGGGGCAATAATAGATTTCTTTCAGTACGATTCCCTCCTTCCCCAGCAATTCCTGCAAATGATGATGTAATTTTTCCACATCCTCCCGCGTATACAATCCTTTGGCAATACCCCCCTGGTTGGTGATGATGAACAGGTCGTAACCCTTGTCCATGAACCACTTCAGGGCCGGAACAACTCCGTCCAATAGTTCAAAATCATCCATCCGCCAGGTGTAATCGCCGGCTTCCCGGTTGATGACACCATCGCGGTCGAGGAAAACGGCTTTCTTCATTTACGGCTAATCGTTACTTCCGGAAAGCTGGCTGAGAAAATGAAGGAACAGGGCTGGCTTTAAGGCAATCGTAAATAAAACACCGAAAACCGCTCCCCAGAAATGCGCATCGTGGTTGATGTGATCGCCACCCTTCCGGCTCATATACCAGGAATAACCCAGGTATAAAGGTCCCAATACAATGCCCGGCAGGCCAATAACTCCCCAGATATAAATTTTCGACATGGGGTTTAACAGGATAGCCGCAAAGGTAACGGCCGATACGGCTCCGGAAGCGCCCAATGCGTTGTAACCCGGATCATGCCTGTGCTTGGCATAACTCGGTGTCACCGCAATCAGCATGCCGCCGAAATAAAGCAGGAGAAAATAATACGTGCTCTTACCGGCAAAAACAGCTTCATAATAATATTCCACCGCCTTGCCAAAACTGAAAAACACCAGCATATTGATGATCAGGTGCATCCAGTCGGCATGAATCAGCCCGCTGGATATGAACCGGTACCATTGATTCCGGTGTTGAATCATATACGGATTAAAGATCATTTTCCGCATGATCTCCTCATTGCTTATGGCGGCAATGGAAATGACGGAAGTGATCACTACAATCAGAATGGTCATGCTGGCCTGATTTTAATTGCCGATGGTGAAGTCCTGGCGGCGGTACCCGGGTCATTCATTGCGGATCCGGGTTCCAAATATACGGATTCGGATATAGCAGGCTGAAGTATTCCCCGTTCAGGCTGACCGGGCTCCATTCATTTCGTTTCAACCCGCATTCCGGGTTACCTTCAGGCAGTGTAAGGAAAACCATATCAGGAATCTGTTGTCGTGGGGCTAAAACTTCATATTCAGGCGTATGTTCAGCTGCCTCATGGTCAGGTAATTGGGGATGGCGTATTGCCGGCCGGTGACATCCGTTACCCATAAGTACGAAACGGTGTTGTTGATCTGAAGCAGGTTGAACACTTCAGCGCTGATCCAAAGCGAACGCACATGGTTAAACAGCCTGATCCGGAAATCATACTTTTTATCCTCGTCAATTATTGTTTTTGAAAAACCGATGTCAACCCTCCTGTAGGAAGGATACCTGAAAACATCCTTGTAACGGTCGTTGCCGGGAGGCCCAAAAGGCAGGCCCGTTCCAAAAACAATCGTCATGTGCATTTTAAAGGTGGGAAAACGGGGCACATAATCCTGGAATAAAATGCTGCAGGTGACCCGCTGGTCCGTCGGACGGGCAATAAAACCAGGTTCATTGCGGACACTGTCGACTGGTATATTGTTAAACGTATATCCCTTGATTATTTTCTCCCCATCACTGTTATAATAATCATAATAAAAATCACCTTTAATATCCTCCTGGGTTTTCATAACGGAAAGACTGGCCCAGGATTCTGCGCCGGGAACAAATTCACCGTTCAGGCGCAGGTCGATACCCGTTGAATAGCCCCGGGAATTGTTGTTGCCGTAATAACGGATGCGAAGGTTATCCACCTTATAAGGCACCAGGTTATCGAGTTTCTTGTAATAGACTTCACTGACGAATTTAAATTCACGTCCAAACATCAGGAAGGTATAATCGCTGGCCGCCACCAAATGAATGGATCGCTGGGCCTTCAGGCCGGTATGCACCACGCCTTCCAGGTCACGCATCTCCCTGTAAAAAGGAGGCTGGTAATAAACGCCGGCCGCAAACCTGAAAATAAAATGATTTTTCCACTTCGGCTTGATTGACAGGGAGGCTCTCGGGCTCAGGTTGAATTCCTTGTTCAGGTCCCAGTATGTTCCGCGCAATCCGCCTGTCAGGGTGAGCATGGAGGAATCACCCGGCGTCCAGCTCTCATTGATGTAAGCGCTATAGCGGTTTGAACCATAATAATTATTACTGAACAGGACATCCTGAAGGATGATCTGTTCGGTGGGTTCCTGTGGAAGTGAAAAACCGGCCGAATCAATATACTTCCATTCCTCCAGCCTGTCATCAATGCTTTCATGCTGAAACTTTAATCCCCATTGAACCAGGTGCCTGTTGTTCTGCCATGAACCCTTGTGATCGAGTCCGGAAACATGAGCGTTCAGGTAATTCCGGGCATGATTGATATAGGTTCCCACCCCACGGCTGACAATGGCTTCCCCAAAGTCGGAAGATCCCAGGTCCTTTTCCAGTTCATCCACGTAATACTGGCCCATGATATCAAAGGCTTCGGTTTCATTGCTGGCAAATGATGAAGCGATGAGTTTGAGTTTGATTTTATCGCTGAGCTGATGGGAAAAGGATAATGCTCCCGAGAAGGTTGAAAAATCATCCACTTCCTGCCCGTCAAAATAAACCGTAAAACGAAGCGCCTCGTTGATGGTGCCGAATTCCGTTTCCCGGTTGGCAGGCACCACCTGGTATTTATTCCGGGAATAATTTCCTAGAAATGAAAGGTCGGTTTTTTTGTTCACGGCATAATTAACCCAGGCCTGCACATCGGTGAAGGAAGGCCGGTAATCCCCTTTGGTATCAAAGGTCTTCAGCAGGTATTGGTTTGATTTATGCCTGAATCCAAACAGGTAACTCCATTTTTTCCTGTTGTCGATGCCTTCCAGGTGCAACCCGCCGCCCAACAGGCTCAGGTTGACGGATCCGGCAAACTTCACCGGCCGGCGGTATTTGATATCCAGCACCGAAGACATTTTATCCCCGTAAACCGCATCGAATCCCCCGGCAGAAAAATTAACCGATGATACCAGGTCCTGGTTGACAAAACTTAAACCCTCCTGCTGCCCGGACCGGACCAGGAAGGGCCTGTATATTTCGATATCATTGACATATACCAGGTTCTCGTCAAAATTCCCACCCCTGACCGAATACTGGGAACTCAGTTCATTGTTGGAAATAACACCAGGCATGGTTTTCAGGATGCCTTCAAAATTTCCGGATACGGAAGGAATGTACTGCACGGACCTGACGTCAATCGGGGTTGCAAAGAAATTATCCCTTTTCTGGTTTTCCTGTATATTGATCTGTGGAAGCGGAGTGCTGGATAATTTCAGCGTGAGGTTAATTTCCCTTTTCTCACCGGGCGCAAGCCTCAGGGACATGACCCCGGTTTCGAATCCGATAAAAGAATAGCCCAGGGTGAATACGGAATCGGCAGGTACCTGAAGGCTGTACATTCCCTTTGAATCCGAGGATGTTCCATTGGGCACACCGACAATAGCGATATTCACTCCTTCGAGTACATGGCCGCCGGTATCCTTTACTTTACCATGAATCTCGGACAACTGGGCAGCAGTGAACAGGGACACCAGGCAACATCCAAAAGTCAGCACAGCTGCTTTGAAAACAGGGAGGTTCAGGCGGGGAAAATCCAAAAACAAAAAAAAATTCCGTTTCGCTTTCTTCCTATTCATCTGCATCATTCTTGCGCTTGAACTCCCCGTTTCTCCAGGCCCTGATAAACTTCGACCAGGCAATGGGGTTCAGGAGGTTATTGGGAGGCAACTGGCCCGCATAATACAGTCGGCCCTGCTGCTGGCGCATGGCATTCCGGAAATTCATGCTGCCATCCATCGGCATGGGATCATTTCGCTCCTTCCGTTCGGCCATAGCCATGTTATGACGGGCCCTGTCAATATCGTCCGCAGGCAACTGAAGTTCCAGGAAGGCCTGTTTAAACTGCTCGCGTGTCGGCCAGGGATAAATAACGGCTTCATGCAGCAGGACGGTATCTTTGGAAAGCATTTCAATCAGCGAATAACGGTTCTCCGTCAGCGTATCGGGTATGATGAACCGGCCTTTTTTAAAACCAACCGAGGAAAATTCGATGGTGTCACCGCGGCTGGCAACCAGTGAAAAGAATCCATAATAGTCACTGATCGTACCTCTGTAGGTATGGCGGATTACAATGTTTACAAACGGAACCGGCTTGAGGCTGTCGCCGGTCACCACCACGCCTGAAAGCTGCAACAACCCTTCCGCAGGCACTTGTGCAGATGCGAAATGGGAAAGTCCCGCAAATAAAAGGATCAGGGCAAAACGTAAGTTGTTTTTCATAAGGATATATTCGCTGCCAAATTATTAAAATAATCCGGATAATGACCGGAAGCATAGCTGAACGGCAACAGGGGAGTCTTAGTATGAGTTCCGGCTGTCATGAACAAGCATGATGAATTGAAAAAAAACGCCTGAATTTCCGCTGCGCATACGATTCATGCCGGTTTTCCGTCAGCCACTTCAGGTTTCTTCTTTTTCCAGCGCCTGTGGCTCCACAACCAGAATTCGGGCGCTTCCTGTATATCCTGCTCGAGCAGGCGGGTGCCTTTTTCGGTAATAAAACCGTAAGCTTCGTTCCCGGGATGTTCGGTGATCAGCTCAAATTCCAGTTCATAATGACCGCGTTTCAGTTTTTTCAGCCTTCCGAATACGACGGGGCATTGGTATTCTTTGGCATACTTTTCAGCTCCGAAAGAAACGGCCGTATCCTGTTCCAGGAATTTCATCCAGTAGGAACTGGCAGCCTTTGACGGGGACTGATCAATACCAAATATAACAGCGGTCGGCTGGGTCATACCGGATTCAAAGTATTCTTTAACCTTACTGGTGGCCAGCATTTCCAGACCGAACTTTCCTCGTGTTTGCTGCATTTTACGATCAAAGAATTTATTCGACAAGGGCTTGTAAATGCCTACCGGGTGATGCCTGATGAATTGATGCACGGCCACGGCAAACAACTCCCAGTTATTGTAATGACCACCGGATATGACCACATGGCGTCCTTCCTCCCAAAACCGGTTCATCACGTCGGGGTTTTTACAGGTCATGCGCGCCATGACCTGCCTTTCGGAGATGGTGAATATTTTAATGCTCTCCACCACCAGGTCGCAGAGGTGCCGATAAAATCCGCCGGCAACCGTTTCATGGTAACGGGCAGACTTCGAAGGAAAGGAGTTCCGGATGTTGCGCATCACCACCCCTTTCCGGTAACCGGACAGGCGGTATAAAACCAGGTAAAGTACATCCGATAAAAAATACAAAACCGGGAAGGGCAGCAGGGAAACAGGTATCAGGATCAAATAATAAAACAGGTAGTGGAGAATGATCATGGGGTTTTATTCAGGAGGGCACAAAGCTAACCATACCTGTGCTAATTTCATAAATACCTGTTGCGGTACCAATCGGAAAACCGGAAGACTGGTCCTTAAATTAAACCGAAAAATTATTTTGACCGGTGCATTTGGATTATTTATATCTTTGATACGTCAAATGGCGATTTTTAGCAAGGCCATTCAGGAAAAATTTTTAACGTTTAAATTTCGAAAAACATCATGTTAGTCAAGACTTTTGGCAGCGCCGTATATGGCGTGAATGCCACAACCATTTCGGTGGAAGTTCATGCAGCGCCGGGAGCCAAGTTCTTCCTGGTGGGATTACCGGACAATGCGGTAAAGGAGAGCCAGCAGCGCATCGAAGCTGCCCTTAAAAATACCGGATTCCGGATGCCTGGCCGAAGAATCGTGGTGAATATGGCCCCGGCAGATATCCGGAAGGAGGGTTCCGCCTATGACCTGCCCATAGCCATGGCCATCCTCGCTGCTTCGGAGCAAATGGTTTCCGACGGACTTGAAAATTACATCATCATGGGAGAGCTATCCCTGGATGGCAACCTGAAACCTATCCGTGGAGCGCTGCCCATCGCCATCGAGGCGAAGAAGCAGGGATTTAAAGGGTTCATCCTGCCCAGACAAAATGAACGGGAAGCTGCCGTTGTAAGCGACCTGTTGGTTTACGGCATTGAAAACATCCGGGAAGCCGTTGAATTTTTTTGCGGGGAAATTCAGCTCCGGCCCGCCCATGTGGATGTCAGGGAAGAATTCAGGATCAGGCAGCAGGACAGCGATATTGATTTTGCAGATGTAAAAGGACAGGAAAATATCAAACGGGCCCTGGAAATTGCCGCGGCCGGGGGACATAACGTCATTCTCATCGGGCCTCCCGGCGCCGGTAAAACCATGCTGGCCAAACGGCTTCCCACCATACTTCCTCCCCTCACCCTGCAGGAAGCGCTGGAAACAACCAAAATTCATTCGGTTGCCGGCAAGATGGGAAAGCATCTTGGCCTGATTGCAGCCAGGCCTTTCCGATCCCCCCATCACACCATAAGCGATGTGGCCCTGGTAGGTGGTGGCGGAGTTCCCCAGCCCGGGGAAATCTCCCTGGCCCATAACGGCGTATTGTTCCTGGATGAACTTCCGGAATTTAAACGTACCGTGCTGGAAGTAATGCGGCAACCGCTGGAGGAACGAAAAGTAACCGTTTCCCGTGCGAGGTTTTCAGTTGAATACCCGGCCAGCTTCATGCTG
>CAYWHE010000123.1:0-12240 GCA_964458125.1 uncultured Flavobacteriaceae bacterium
GTAAAACCTGCCTGTCCATAATTTCTTTTGTAAACCGGACCAGGACGGGATGAAGGGTTAGCGGGCCGGAAAGTTTTCAGAAATCCGCTGCAGCAGCAGAGGCATCATTTCCCGTTGGATTTAAACCTTCACGGAACAGCCAACCGGATGAATGAACCCGCCGGCCGGGCCTTTGCCGGATGATGGGTTACGTTATTGTTTTACAAAACGCCTGATCAGCACGTCCCGGTTGCCGTTCATCATCACACAGTAAAGCCCGGCGGGCCAGCCGGAAATGTCAATGGTTCCGGTGTAAACACCTTCCTCTGATTCCAGCGACTGCTGGTAAACAAGCTGTCCGTTCTGGTTACAGACCCGGATGCCGGCATGCGTGGAATTGCATTCAAAACCGACGGTTATTTTATCCGTGGCGGGATTCGGAATCACCGTCGCCTGTTGTATTTCTTCCGCTATTGGTTCGGTTACAACCGGATCGCCCTGCCGAAGGGGGGCTGTGGTAAAATTATGCTTGGCGGAGAACGCCGAATAAACGGCTGGATTCGATCCTGAACACTTCGTGGAGACTTTCCATTCAAAGGTGGTGGACGGTGACAGGTTGTTCAGGGTGCGGTTGGCGCCGGTGGCTGATTTGGTAATCCAGGCGCTTGCTCCCAAAACCCTGTATTGAACCTGGTACCCGGATGCGCAGGTAACGGCGTTCCAGTTCACTTTGGCGCTCACGCTGGTAATGGAATTGGTGACAAAACCTCCGCCAGGGGCGGGACATTTGACATGCCTGTCGCTCAAAACAACCACGCAACAGCCGCTGGCATCTTTAACTTTAACCGTATACGTTCCGGAAGAAAGGTTGGTGAACGTATATTGAACTGTTCCGGGAGGTGCGTTAAAAAAGGAAATCAGGTTACTGCCCGAATCATACAATTCAAAACGCGGATAACCGGCAACCGTTCCCGAAATCACCGTTTTGATTTTACCGTTGATGCACCCGGGTCCCGAAATATTCGTAATCTGCGCGGTGGCGGTCATGTTGCAGTTGCAGGTATACATGGGTATCCGTTCCGCATTCAGGATGGAACTGTCGGTTGTCGAAACAAATGCCACGAGACTCATCCTGTTTTCATTAAAACCGGCCGGCACCACATAGGAGTAATTTACGGAAAACGAATCGCCGGCGGCTACATTTCCGGGGATAATACCGCCTGTTCCGTAAAGGGGACTGGCCGCATGACGGAATACATGCCGGTGATGAAAGCCGTTAATCGAACAGGGGTAATTATAATAGGGATGATTAGGATCGGGCGATGAACAACCCTGTCCATAATAATTAAGCTGGTCATACGCGGCCAGCACACTCGACACCGAGTCTTCCAGGTAATACAGGTGGACCTTCATAGTTCCGGACTTGGCGGCGTAGAACCTGATCTTAGCCGTTACGGCTGAAAACCTGGTTTGCGCGTCGAAGGTGGAGGTCAGTTTGATATCCAGCGATGGCGTCTGGCTCAGGCGGGTGGTGACCGAGCCCGCCCACAATTCGGTTCCGACCGGTTTGTCGCTTTGTCCGGCGAAACGTTTCCGGTCTATCATGGCAGAGGGAAAGCCGCTGAAGTTAAACTGGTTGGTATAAGCGGCCGATTCAGTCGTTTCCATGGGATCGGCATAATGCATGCAAACCGGAATCACCGTATTCGGATTGGCATTAACCAGGGAATCCCGCAAGGCAAATCCCCTCGGATCCCAGCCAACCCAGGTTCCCGTATATTCTTCAAGCAGTACCTTTTTGACGGGCTGGGTAAAACCGGTTGTGGACAATATCAGCAGGTTCAGCAGGAGGAATAAGGATTTTTTCATGGGATGGAGTTTTTACAGAGTCCTGCAATTTATTAAAAAAATGATGCCCTGCAAGGGAATCCGTACACTTTTTTTCTCCATCCGTGTATTTACGGCCGCTGCGGTGAATATATTAAACAAGCGCTGTAATCCCGTTTCATGAGGCGTTGTTATGAACTCCCTGTTCGCGGGAAAGGAAGCCATATGCAGCGGCATGAACAACAGGCCATTCAAAATCACCCCGAACCGGAATCCCTGATATAGACCGTCCTGCGCAGGAAAAGTCCAAATGCCCGCCTTTAAAAAACCATTTCATCCGTTGCCATGAATTACCTTGCCCGTCTTTTTCTTTCCGGAACTGATCCGGAGTTTAGGACAAGGAATTTTACCGGTGATCATGTGAAAGCACGGAATCAGGGCTTACTGAATAATAATATCCATATATTTAAAGGCAACTTTGAGGGAAAATGGAAAAAGTTGGTGCATGGAAAATTGAATAAATTGCTTAATAACCTTAATCCTAAGGTTAAAATAAATTAGCTTGGATTGATTAAAAATTGAGATGCATTGTAACTTGTGCTGCCCTCGTTAAAAAACGGGAACATTATCCGTCTTTTTTCGTATCCTTTTTAAAACAATTCCGGCCGGAACGGGTTCCCAAACTGACCCTTGATTATTAAAAGTCTTCTCGTTATATTTGCTGTGCAGTATTTCTTCCCCGAAAAGAATTCATGCCAGGGTTCCCCTGTAAGCTTAAAAAGGCATGAACCTGATCAATAAAATACTTTTATCCCTTTGTTTACCGGTATTTTTTATACTGGCAGGCTACCTGTACCGGCTTGATTTTCCTGGTCATTCCCGAACTCATAAGACATCGGTCTTCAATCCTTCGGAAGAGGAGGCGGAAAACAGGATTCCCCTGCAGGACAGGATGGACCTGGCCATACAGCAGGAAGCCGAACTGACCAGGGATCCCCGGACAGGCACGGTTCCGAGGGAGCGGCTGGTGGCGGCCTACCGTTATGCCGAAGAACTCAGGGCTTCCCTTCCGGCCAATAAAAGCGCGGGAGCCATTGCCGGGGTCAACTGGTTTGAACGGGGTCCCAATAACTGCGGTGGCCGCACCCAGTCCATCCTGATCGACCCCAATGATCCGACCAAAAAGACCATCTGGTCGGCCGCTGTCGGCGGGGGATTATGGAAGACGACGGATATTACGGCTTCCCCACCCGCCTGGACCGCCGTCAACGACTTTTTTGCCAACATCGCCATTACCGCTTTATGCTACGATCCTTCCAATACCCAGACTTTTTATTTCGGTTCCGGGGAAGGCTGGTTTAATGCCGATGCCATCCGGGGTAACGGCATCTGGAAAAGCACGGATGGAGGAACGACCTGGAATCAACTGGCTTCCACCACCGGGGCAAGTTATTATTACATACAGAAAATGGCGGTCAGCGTTTCGGGTGAGGTGTATGCCGCCACCCGAAGCGGGCTGTTCAAGTCTTCCAACGGGGGATCAACCTGGACCAAGGTGCTGGGCGCCGGCGCCGGGGCGGTAACGGATGCCATGTCGGATGTGGAAATAGCTTCCGATGGAACCGTCTATGCCGGAGCAGGTATTTTTTCCACCGACGGGGTTTATAAATCCTCGACGGGAAATGCCGGTTCCTGGACCAAACTGAACAATGGAGCAAACAGCTTTCCAACGGCGGGCATACAACGTATCGAGATTGCCTGCGCCCCTTCCAGCGCCTCCACACTCTATGTGATTCCCGCCAAAGGAACGGCCTCCGACAGCATATACAAATCTACGAACGCGGGTTCCACCTGGACGGCTTACCGGCTTCCCCTCGATGCCGATGGCGGTGTGGGTGCCGACATGACCCGCGGACAAGCCTGGTATGACCTGAGCCTGGCCGTAGATCCGAACAACGCCAACACCCTGTATACCGGTGGCATCGACCTGTTTAAAACCACCAATGGCTGCGCTTCCTGGCAGCAGGTTTCGCATTGGTACGGCGGTTTCGGGTACCAGTATGTACATGCCGATCAGCATATCGCTTTGTATGAGCCGGGAAATTCATCGGTGGTTTATTTTGGCAATGACGGGGGCATATTCCGTACCGGTAAT
This sequence comes from uncultured Flavobacteriaceae bacterium, assembly GCA_964458125.1. Lineage (GTDB taxonomy): Bacteria > Bacteroidota > Bacteroidia > AKYH767-A > OLB10 > CAYWHE01. Next base: position 3,962 of record CAYWHE010000123.1, read on the forward strand.
GCTACTGCGGCCATGCCGTCCATAGCCTTTAAGTCGGATAATTATAACGTCACCCAGTTTTACGGTTGCGCCATGAATCCAACGGCCTATTCCAACCAGTTCCTGGCCGGGGCCCAGGATAACGGATCGCATCAGTATGCCGGCCCCGGCGTCAATTCCACCATAGAAGTCACCGGGGGTGACGGTTGTTTTTGCCATATCGATCAGAACCAGCCCCAGTACCAGTTTACCTCTTACGTTTATAACAACTATTACCGTTCAACGGATGGGGGCTGTTCATTCAACGGCATCACCAGCAACAATAACGGTTCATTCGTAAACCCGACCGATTATGATAACGTCAACAACAATCTGTATTGCTGTTTCGGGAACGGAAATTATTACGTGATCCTGAATGCGCCGGCCAGCGCGGCTTTTACCACCGTTAACGTGGCAGCGTTTAACAGCGGCAAGGTCACGCACATCAGTTGTTCGCCCAATACGGCCAACCGGGTATTTTTCGGTTTGAATAACGGCCGCGTGGTCCGGGTGGATAACGCCCATACCACCACCCCCACCGGCACCAATATTACAGGCGCCGGCATGCCGGCAACTTCGGTGAGCTGCATCGCCGTCGAAACCGGGAACGATAACCACCTCCTGGTTACCTACAGCAGCTACGGAGTCAACAGCATCTGGGAAACCACCAATGGAGGCACCTCCTGGACTTCCGTAGAAGGCAACGTGCCCGATATGCCGGTTCGCTGGGCCTTATTCAGTCCTTTGAGTAACTCCCAGGCCATGATTGCCACGGAACTGGGTGTCTGGACCACCGATCTGCTGAGTGGCGGAACCACCGTATGGGCTCCTTCCAGTTCCGGGTTGGCCAACACCCGGGTGGATATGTTGCAGATACGTACATCCGACAACCTGGTATCGGCTGCCACCCACGGCCGTGGCTTGTTTACGTCCGATGTCTTTTGCAGCCCGCACGCCGATCTCACGGCCAACCGCACGGTCATTTATACCAACACGGCGGTGCAGTTTTATGATGGATCGCTCAAAGCTTCATCTTGGTTGTGGAATTTCGGGGACGGATTTACCTCCACCCTCCAGAACCCGTCTCATACCTATACGACGGCGGGATTGTATTCCGTCACCCTGACCATTAACGGAAGCGCCAATGTGGTCAAGAATAATTATGTGCAGGTGCTTCCCAACAAGGGCACTCCTTATACACCGGCTGCGGGCGGAAATTTTGATGTGAATCCCGGTGATTTCGGAGCCCCGGTAACGGCGGCTTCCGGTTGCGGTACGGCCACCAATTTTGAAAGGGGTAGTTCCGTACTGGCCGGAAAGAGCGGGACACGCAGCGGAAGTTTTGCCTGGGTAACCAACCTCACAACCGCTAACTACACCGACAACTCATCCGCATACCTGTATTCGCCCAACTTTAACTTTTCCGCAGCAGGCATTTACAGCATAAAAGTTTACAGGAAGAACCAGTTTGAAATCGGGTATGATGGATTTCGGGTGGAATATTCCCTGAATAAGGGCAACAGCTGGACACCCCTGGGAGTGGTGGCTGCCAACTGGTACGATTATGCCAATACGGCTTCCGCCACGGCATTTCCGATTAATGAACCGTATTTTAACGCCACCAAAACATCCTATACCTTGTGCCAGTACGATGTATCCGCGCTGGCCGGCAACGCCAATGTAGCCTTCCGGATGGTGTTCAGGTCTGATAATGGCGTTACCGCTCCCGGTGTGGCCCTGGATGACTTTGAGATTGTTGCTCCCGTGAACAATCCTTTGCCCGTGCAACTGGTTTCTTTTACCGGGGAGGCGGGTGTGACCGCCAATAACCTGCACTGGGAAACCTGGTCGGAATGGAATAACAAAGGTTTTGATGTGCAGCGCTCGGCGGATGCTGTTGATTTTAAAACGATCGGATTTGTAAACGGGCAGGGAACACGCAACAGTCCACAGGCGTATGCGTTTGCCGATGTACTCGGACTGCAGCCGCTTTTTTATTACCGCCTGCGCCAGCTTGATTACAACGGCCGTGAAACGATGTCCAACGTCATTGCTATACGAAGATCACTGGGCGGGGAAAGCATCGGTTCCGTTTACCCGAATCCTGCCGGGGAGGAACTTTTCATAGCCCTGAACGAAGGCGTCACCAACCCCCTGAAGGTCACGGTGTATAACATCGCCGGGCAAAAGGTGCTGGAAAAAACCATATCTCCTGTTTCCGGCCTGTTGCGCATTCCGTTCTCCGGGGACGGTCTGGTGGCCGGCAGCTACGTGTTGAGGATGGATACGGGCCGGCAGGTTTTTACCAGGAAATTTTTTAAGCGGTAATCCAGCCGTAATACTTTTGAGTTTGAACAGGAACTTTTAAGCGGTTACCGGCGGCGTTTTCCTGTTTTCTTTCCCGGTGGTCTGTGTTTGTTTTTTATCCCCGGTTTGTGCCTGTCATTCATCTGGATTCGCTCTCTTTTTCCGTCCTCTTCGCCGGCGGAATAAAGTTCAAAGTTAATTTGCTTGCGCGCCAGGTCGGTGCTTTTCAGCAGCACACGGATCGGATCCCCCAGCTGGAACTTCTTCTTGCTGCGGTGACCGATGATGCAGTAATTGATTTCATCCAGGGAATAGTAATCATCCACCAGGTCCCGGAGACGGATCAGCCCTTCACATTTGTTTTCAGTCAGCTCCACGTACATGCCCCACTCCGTCACCCCGGAGATGATGCCGTCAAAAAGCTCACCCTTTTTATCCGACAGGAACTGCACCTGCTTGTATTTGACGGATGCGCGCTCCGCTTCCGCGGCTTTCATTTCCATATCGGTGCTGTGCCTGCATTGCTTTTCGTATACGGTTAACTGCACAGGTTTACCGCCGTCCAGGTAATGCTGAAGCAGCCGGTGCGCCATGACATCCGGGTACCGCCTGATCGGGGAGGTGAAGTGAGTGTAATAACCGAAGGCCAGCCCGTAATGCCCGATGTTTTCAGTGGAATAAACGGCCTTCGACATGGTCCGTATCGCCAGTTGTTCGAGCACGTTTTGTTCTTTCTTCCCATTCACATCCCGCACCAGGGCATTGATGGAACTGGCAATTTCCCGGTCGGAAGAAGTTTTGATGCGGTAGCCGAACTGCCCGGCAAACCGTGCAAAGGTACTGAGCTTTTCGGGGTTCGGAACATCGTGAATCCGGTAAACGAAGGGCAGCTGCTGGCGATGGACGTCCTTTGTTTTTTTGTGTTCCCGGTCATTGGGATAGTGCGCCTGGTGCTTTCCAATAAACTCCGCCACCTTGCGGTTGGCCAGCAGCATGAACTCTTCGATGAGCTTATTGGAATCCTTGTTTTCCTTCAGGAATACGCCCAACGGATTTCCTTTTTCATCGAGGCGGAATTTGACCTCCACTTTATCAAAATTGATGGCCCCGTTGCGGAAACGGATTTCCCGCAGCTTTTTGGCCAGCCTGTCCAGAATAAGTATTTCATCGCTTAACGGACCATGCCCGGTTTCAATCACCTCCTGCGCTTCTTCATAGGTGAAGCGCCTGTCGGAATAGATAACGGTCCGGCCATACCATTCACTGGTGATTTCGGCCTGTTCATTGATTTCAAATACGGTCGAGAAGCAAAGCTTTTCTTCCTCCGGGCGAAGGGAACAGACATGATTGGATAACTTTTCCGGCAACATGGGAATCACGCGGTCCACGAGGTAAATGGAAGTGGCCCGCGAAAACCCTTCCTGGTCCAACGCGGTTTCGGGTTTCATGTAATGGGAAACATCGGCAATGTGAATGCCGATTTCATAACGGCCCTTTTCCAGTTGTTTAAAGGACAGGGCATCATCAAAATCCTTGGCGTCGGCGGGATCAATGGTAAAGGTGGTGACCTTCCGGAAGTCCCTGCGCTTGCTGATTTCCGCTGTTGAAATTTCAAACGGAATGGCATCGGCCTCCTTTTCCACTTCCGGTGGAAAGGCAAGAGGAAAACCGTATTCCACCAGGATGGCATCCATTTCGGCATTGTTCTCTCCGGGAAAGCCCAGTATCCGTATGATTTCACCGGTCGGGTTCCTCGCGCCTTCCTCCCATTCGATGATGCGTGCAACCGCCTTCTGTCCGTTTTTTACACCCATCAGGTGCTGGGGTGGAATGAAAATATCAATGTTCATCTTGCTGCTGTCGGGTACCAGGAAGGCAAAACGCGGAGATACCTGGACCACCCCTGCAAATTCATTTTTTGCCCGTTGCAGGATTTCCACCACCTCGCCTTCCAGGCGCCTGCCTTCTCTTTTGGCCAACAGGCTGACCTTTACCAGGTCACCGTTCATGGCGTTCCGCACATTTCGGGGCGCAATGTAAATGTCGTCCTCATAGGATTCGTTCATCACATAGGCGGAACCCGTGGAAGTAATGTCTATGCGTCCTTCCAGGTAATTTTTAACCGGGAACAACTTGAATTTGTGACGTTCGGGTTCGATAATTTCACCCGAAACAAGCAGTTCATTCAGGCATTTCAACAGGATATGCCTCCATTCATTCTTATCCCGGCTTTCCAGGTAAAAGCCTTCCTCTTCCAGGAGGGTGATGTGACGAAGCAGTTGCTTGTGATTGAAATTTTTGGTCGGATGTTTTTGAAAAACCGACAGCATGAGCTTTTTCAGCTGCACTTCAGGAGATGAAGTTTTTTTTGACTGCATGGGTTATTGGTATTGCTGTATATATAGTCGTTTTGAAAATGAGGGGCTGCCGGCTGGTACCGGAACCTATAAAACGCGGTGGATAATGTATAATAATTCCTGGTGAATGAAACGGTCTCCCGCTTTTTTCCCTGATAACAACTGCCCGATGGGAGAGGCCGGCGCAACCGCGTATACGGTAACCGTACCAACGATGATTTTTCCCAGGCCCAGGCTCAGGTAAAAAAGACCTGCGCTGGTTTCCGCCAGGGATCCCGTTTGTATGAAAAAGGAAGAAATAAAGGGGCGTATCTGCTCCAGTTTTTTTTTATTCTCCAGGGCATTATGCAAGGCTATGGCATGCCGGTGACGTTCCAGCTGCATCATCGACCTTCCGGTTTCATGTTTGTCCCCGGCGGAACTTTTGGTTTCATCGTTGGCTGCTGCCTGCGCCTCTTCCATGGCCAGCCGGGCCGTCTCAATCCGGCGGCCGGCTTCCTCCAGGCAGGCCTGGTGAATGGCTTCTTTATGGAGCATGATGTTCATGTTGACGTGGCTCCTGGGATCAGGATTTTTTTTCCTGGCATAGTTCGATCAGCACCCCGTTGGTACCCCTGGGATGCAGGAAACAGACCAGTTTATTATCAGCCCCGGGCCTGGGTTCATCCGACAACAACTGAAATCCGCCCTCCTTTAAACGCTTCATTTCGGCCAGGATGTCCTCCACTTCAAAAGCGATGTGATGGATGCCTTCCCCTTTCTTTTCAATGAATCTGGCCAGGACGCTGTCTGGTCCGGTGGCTTCCAGCAATTCGATCTTGTTCGGACCCGACTGAAAAAAGGATGTGGATACCTGTTCGGTGGGAACCACTTCCGTTTTATAGGGACGGGTCCCGGTGAGCAACGTAAACAAATTATTGGAGGCCTCCAGGTTTTTAACGGCTATGCCGATGTGTTCAATTTTTTTCAGGTTCATGATCCTGACGGGGTTTTTCTTTATAAATATAATGAATGCTCACTTCGTTTTCCGTTTCCTCTTTTTTGGGTTCATCGGTCAGGCCGGTTATCGCCTCCTGCTTTTCCTGTTCTTCCTCCGGTTCCACTTCCCATGAATAGCCGGGACGCTGGGGTCCTTCGTGGCGGAACAACACCGCACAGAGAATGCCGGCCAGGGAACCAAAGAGATGAGCTTCCCAGGAAATCCCCCTCCATAGCGGGAAAATACCCCAAACCATGCTCCCGTAAAGAAACACGACCAGGAGCGAGAGGGCCATCAGCCGGGTATCCTTTCTCAGGATACCGCTGAAAAACAGGAAAAACGCCAGCCCGTATACGATTCCGCTGGCGCCGATGTGGTAGACCTCACGCCCTCCCAGCCAGAGCGCAGCCCCGCTGAGCAGGTAAATGAGGGAGAACACTTTCATGGCCAGGGGTCCGTAAAAATACACCAGCCCCGCTCCCAGCAACAGCAAAGGAATGGAATTGGAAGCCAGGTGCGTGAGATCGCCATGCACAAAAGGTGCGGTCAGGATGCCTTTCAGCCCTTCCCAATGCCTGGGATAAACCCCGAACTCATCCAGGCGGTAACCGCTGCTTATTTCCATGTATTTCACCAGCCAGAGAACCAGTATGAAGAAGGCCGGAGGGATAAAAGAATAAAGAATGATCCGGAGTTCCTTGTCCATGGTTGCAAAGGTAAACAGAAAAGCCGGGTTGGTGGTTTTTGAAAATCCCGGCCTGCCAACGGTCGGCCTTCTCAAAAAATGTAATATTGCAGACCGATGTCATTGACCGTTGAAAAACAATTCGCCCTCGCCGGGCATACCGGTTCCATTTACGCCCTGGAACAGGGGGCCAGGCCCCGGCAATTCTTCAGCGGGGGCAGCGACAGGCAACTGGTGAACTGGAACCTCGATAAACCGGGAGAAGGGGAGTCCATAGCCGCCATTCCGGGAATCATTTACGCACTCCGGTTTCATCCCGCCTCCAATATGCTCTTCGCCGGGCAGTCACAGGGTGGAATTCACCTGCTGGACCTGGGCACTAAAAGGGAAATAAAGCTCCTGGCTTTTCACCGGGGACCCGTATTTGACCTCCTGGTGGCTGAAAAGCAACAGCTCCTGGTGTCGGCCGGGGGTGACGGAACCATTCATTTTATCGATATGACGCATTTCAGGTCCCGGGCGGCCATTGAGGCAGGCCCTGTCAAAATACGCTGCCTGATGCTGAACCCTGAACAGGATAAACTCCTGGCCGGCTGCCAGGACGGGAGGATTTTAGTCATTAACATGAACAACCTGACACTTGAACATCAATGGCAGGCACACCAGGAAGGTTTTTCGGTGAATACCATGGCCATCCTTCCAGGCAACAGGCAATTTGTATCCGGTGGAAGGGATGCCTGCATAAACTGTTATGAGGAAATTCCGGAGTTTAACCTCCTCCGGCGAATTCCGGCTCACCATTACGCGGTTTATCACCTCCTGGTAAGCCCCGGTCAGCGTTTTCTGGCCTCGGCCAGCCGGGATAAAACCATCAAGATCTGGGATCCCGTGCACCTGACCGTATGGAAACGGCTGGATGCTTCCCTGGCCGGTCATGTGAATTCCGTGAACAGGTTAATATGGTCCGCTTCTGATAACCTGTTAATTTCAGCCGGAGATGACCGTATCATCCTGGGATGGAAACTTGATTTCCAGGAAAAATAAGCCCTGCCACTGAATCGACCGGGACGTACCAATGGATTTTAAAACATAAAGCATTGATTATGTATAATTTAAAATTTAAACTCCGATCCCTGGAGCTTGTTATGGAAACAGGAAATATTTCTGGGGTTAGGGTTTACTTTTGCCCTTTGGTGTAGTATATTTGCACCCCGAAATTTTTGAATTTCAAATTTTTAAGAGCGGTATATGAAGCTATCCCAATTCAAATTACATTTAAGTGATAATCTGCTGGCAACCCATCCTGCGGCCAATCGTGATGAATCAAGGCTGATGGTGGTGCACCGGAAAACCGGAAAAATTGAACATAAGATTTTCAAGGATATCCTCAGTTATTTTAATGAGGGTGATGTGATGATATTGAACAATACCAAGGTTTTTCCCGCCAGGCTTTATGGAAACAAGGAAAAAACAGGAGCTAAAATAGAGGTCTTCCTGTTACGGGAACTCAACCGGGAAAGCAAACTCTGGGATGTACTGGTTGATCCTGCCCGGAAAATCCGTATAGGCAATAAGCTGTATTTTGGCGAGGACGATGTACTGGTGGCCGAAGTGATCGACAACACCACTTCCCGCGGAAGAACCCTTCGTTTCCTTTATGACGGAACACCGGAGGAGTTTAAAAAGACGGTGGAAAGCCTGGGACATACCCCCCTTCCCAAATACATCAAGCGCAAAGCGGAGCCGGCCGATAAGGACCGGTACCAGACCGTATATGCCAAGCACGAAGGCGCTGTTGCGGCACCGACGGCAGGATTGCATTTCAGCAGGGAGTTGTTAAAACGCCTTGAACTCAAAGGGATTCAGTTTGCGGAAGTGACGCTGCATGTGGGACTGGGCACCTTTCGCCCGGTGGAAGTGGAGGACCTGACCA
>CAYWHE010000124.1:0-12184 GCA_964458125.1 uncultured Flavobacteriaceae bacterium
GTTTCGATAAGGTCACATTCGCCCAGGTTTTCGATCAGGACCTGAAAGTGATGGACATGACAGCTTTTACCCTGTGTAAGGAGAATAACCTGCCCATCATCGTTTTTGATATGAATCAGCCCGGCAACCTGTTGAAAATAGTGGAAGGAGAAGCCGTGGGCACCCTGGTGGAAATTTAAGGAGGAACGGATTGTTCACGCCAGCAGGTAATTTTTTTTGTTGCTGCAGGAATGGAATCAACCGGAAAAAGGGAGCAGGCTCAATTTTACAGGTGTATTGATTTTTTCAGTTTCCGGGTGAGCCGGATACGGTCAGGTCAGCAGTTGTAACCGGGAGTGTACGGGGTGTATGCAATCGGAATAAAACTTTTTATTAATTTTAGCTCATTAATTCATCTGTCCATGAAAACCCTGAAACGCATCCTTGCTTTTTCAATTGTGGTGGCGGTCATTCAGCAGGCACAAGCACAGTCTTATATCCTGAGCTCTCCCTGTAACGGAACCTTCTCGAGGAATTCCCTGTTTTTTGATTTGCAGATCACCAACAATCTCATCCTGGATGATATAGCCATCCTTTCTCAAAACTGCGGTACCAGAGACATGAAGATATATTACAAACAGGGTACCTACCTGGGCTTTAATTCCAACCCCGCTGCATGGACCTTGCTGGACAGTACCTTTAACTTCAACCCTACCTGCGCATTGAGTTGTCCCATCCCGCCTACGGTGATTCCTTTTCAACTGAACCTTTGTCTGGTGGCGGGGCAAACCTATGGTTTTTATATTGCCATGACCGGCGGAACGGGTACTCTGGAAACCCATAACCTGCTGCCGGCCGGCAGTATAGGGGCACAGGATGCCAACCTCAAACTGATTACCGGGGAAGGGCACAACGGAACAACACCTTTTAATACCTCGGGAACATTGACTACGGGTCTGACCCTGGAGGGAGAATTCCATTATCATCTGCCTGATGTTTCATTAGGAAATGACACTGCCATTTGCTCAGGTGATTCCCTGCTGCTCAATGCCGGACCGGCCTTCAGCACCTTCCTGTGGAGTAACGGGGCAACCACTCAGAGTATTTACGCCATACCGGGTACCTATACCGTGCTGGTTGATGCCGGGGCCTGCCAGGCCATTGACACCATCCTGATCGGTACACAGCCTTGCTCCAACGTCGTTGCCAGCCTCTTCAGCTCAGATACCGGTTTTTGTGAAAAAAAATGCATAGACTTCTTTGATCTCAGTACGAACAACCCCACCTCCTGGCTTTGGTTTTTCCCTGGAGCCGATACCACTTCCAGCATCCAGCAAAACCCGTCCAATATTTGCTACAACAGTTATGGCAGTTTTGATGTTACGCTCATCGCCTGCAATGCCACCACTTGTGATACCTTGTTCCTGCCCGGATTTATAAATTCATATCAAAACCCTCCTCCCCCCGTCATCACCTCCAGCGCCGATACCCTGTTCTCGACAACAGGATATACTTACCAATGGTACGACAGCAGCGGCGCCATTCCGGGAGCAACCGGCTCCTGGTTCGTATATAATAACGAGGGAAGTTATTATGTGGTGATTGCCGACAGCAACGGATGCGAAACTTCTTCATCGGTTATTTATTCCGGTGTCGGTGAAACTGACCGGCTGAGTCTGGAGTTACAGGTGGTTCCGAATCCAAACAACGGGCAGTTTACCATTTACATGCCTGGTTCCGGCAACAGGCAGGTTGTCAGGCTCGATGTTTTCGACAGGACAGGTTTGACCGTGACCAATAAATTATTGCAGCCGGGAACTTTACGGGTAGATTTGGATTTAAGTCATGCAGGGGAAGGTCTTTACCTGCTCCGGATACAATCGACGAGGGACGTCTTCTTCAGCAAAGTTTTGATAACAGGCCTCAACCGTTAGCTGCCCAACAGGGAAGTGCAGGGCTGCCCGGGTCACCTGACGGATACGTCAACCGATTGAAAAAGAGAATGGCATCAAATTAAAAAAAAGATAATATGAAAACATCCGGCGTTTATGTACTGGCCCTCTTTATTTCGTTTATGCAACCGTTACTGGCTCAGACCAACCTCATCCTGAATCACAGTTTTGAGAATTATGCCCTGCCATGCCCGACCGGTTCTCCAAACGGTGCATTCGGACAGGTATATGACTGGCATCCGGCCAACAGCCTGCCTACCTATGGCGTTCCGCATGCCGAATTGTATTGCGGTACCATTACCCCGAACTATGGAGGCTGCCTTCCCGGCCCGGTACCGAATATCGGATCTGACGGTCTTGCTTATGTTGGTTTTCATACGCGTATTCTGACTCCCAATTATAATGAGGCAATTTTCCAGGTTTTACAAACTCCCCTGGTGGCGGGTACCAACTACACCATTTCCTTTGATTTAATGAACTGCCAGTCGGGGTTGTTTACCCAGGGACCTTCTGATTTTTGCGTCTACACCAATATGGACACGATCATCCCGGCTTGTCCTTCTACCAATCCAACGGTGGTGCTGGCCGGTTGTGTGCCTTACGATTCCATTTCGAACGTAGCCTGGAAACATCACAGTTTTACATTCACAGCCCCACCCAATGCCAATGTGATTGCATTTTCAGGAGCGGCATGCTTTGTGGCTGAAGTGTATTATTACCTGGACAACGTGGTTCTGATCAGTGCCGACCAGCAGGTTGCCAACACGTGTGAAGGGGATTCCACCCAGTTTACCATTCTCAATACCGCCAACCTGCTGGCTGTTCAGTGGGATTTTGACGATCCTGCTTCCGGGGCGAATAACACGTCCGTCAATTTTAGTCAGGCCCATTATTTTACCGCCCCCGGAATTTACCAGGTTGAACTCATTAAATATTTTACTTCGTATACCGATACAGTTATCATTCCGGTCACCATCCATCCCCTGCCTGTGGTTAGCCTGGGAGCCGATACAACCATCTGCCAGGGCAGCACCCTGCTGCTGAACCCGGGTACCGGATTTATGAACTACCTCTGGCAGGACGGGTCCACCGATACTACGTTTACCGTAAGCAATGCGGGTACGTATTATGTGACGGTCAGCGACAGCAACTGCTCCGCAACGGACACCATCCTGGTCGGCATCAGCCCCTGCGCCTTGCCCAATGTGAACTTTTATTCGAGTGACACGTTGTTCTGCGAAAAAAAGTGTCTCGACTTTTTTGATATCAGCACCAACAACCCTACTTCCTGGTTATGGTTGTTCCCGGGAGCCGACAGCACCACCAGTTCACTTCAGAACCCTGCCAATATCTGTTACAACAGTTACGGAACGTTCGATGTTACCCTGATTGCCTGTAATGCCGCCGGTTGTGACACCCTGCACATCCCCGGTTTTATCCGGGAGTTCCAGTCACCGCCCATACCGATTATCACGTCCAGTTTTGACACCCTGTTTTGCACTCCTGCCTTCAGCTACCAATGGTATGGCAGTTCGGGGGCTATTCCGGGAGCAACGGATTCCCTGTACATATACACCCAGCAGGGCACCTATTCCGTGGTGGTAACCGACAGCAATGGTTGTGCTTCGTCATCCGCCATCATTTCTACCTCAATCGGGGAAGCGGGAGAGTGGCATACGTCCATGCTTGTTTTTCCCAATCCCGGCAATGGAGAGGTATACATTGCATGGCCGTACCCGTGGAATAAGGACTGCCGTGCTGAAATTGTTGACGCTATGGGCAGACTTGTTTACCTGGCCTCCTTTAAAGAAGGAAATACCATTTTGAAAATAGCCGCCGGAACATTGCCTGCAGGGATATACCTGGTCAGGGTGGGTGACAGGAAGCAACAGGTTTATGGGCGGTTGATCAGGTATTAACGGGGTGAGGAGGCGGACAGGTTGTCCTTGCCCTGAAAGAGGTTAGTTTATAAAGCAAAGGTTTTCAGGAATTTGATGGTAATAGCCTGTTGGCCGACTTCGGGCAAATGAGGCTCCAGCCGGTTTCTGTTGGTATTCATTCCCCTGTTCAGAACGATGTATAAATCGGTTCCTTCCTGCGGATTATAACGTATACGCAGGTTGCCCTGTACCTTTTTATTCAGGTCGTCAAACTGCGCAAACAGGATGATTGAAAATTTGGTCGACAACATATAGGATACTCCAATACGGACCAGGTTGGTTTCAAAGCGGGTGGGGGTCCGCTCTTTCAGAAATTTTTTAAACCGGATATGATTGTATTCATAGACCGCATACATATTGACATGTTTGCCGAGATATACTTTCAGTTGTGGTGAAATAAAAAAGCGTTTACCTCCGTAAAAGCCGCCATATGATGCGGCTACAAAACCATTGTATATGGATTTCTGGGGAGCCGTGAAATTCAGGGAATTGGTAAACATGTAATACGTTCCGGCGGCAACCTGGTTTTCCTGATCCAGTTCCCAGTCTTCGAAAAGGGAATCGATTTTATATTCAAACAGGGAACCTTCAATCTCCGCTCCGTTTTTAAAGATCACCCCCGGCAGGCATTCGGTATAAAATGTTTCCCTTTTTCCGGACGATAGTTTCCAGCGGTAACTGTTGCTGTTGTTCACATACCAGTAAGCGACACGGCCATCGTGACTTCCTTCCCAGGTATAACCCATGCCTGCACCGCCGGCCGCATAATTGCTTTCATCCAGATAACCCATCACGGGATTGAAGTCGCGGCCCACCAAATCAGCAGTAGCCTGGTAGGTAAAGCCGGTTCTTGCGGAGCGGAAAACGGCTGCATTGTAATACGTGCGGCTGGAAAAGGGTTTTACATCAGCATCCTTAAAGGTGGAGGAAACAGCTCCGACCAGGACGAGGTGATCATTGATTTTTTTAACGATATCCAACCCCACTGTCTGATCGGACAATTTATTTTTATTAGTATTGACCCGGTTGGCCAGGAGACCACCGATGAAACTGCCGGATGAGTCAATGTCCTTGCGCGTACGGAATACAAAGAAGTTATGCGGGTCAATGCCGTGATGTGCAATGTCCGTGGTTTGCATATCGAGGATGCCCAGCTGCCAGCCCCTGCTTTTACCTGTAATCCTCAGTCCGCCGATAATCGGTACCAGTTCATCTCCTTCGTTTCCGATGCTTCGTGATATAAAAAGTTCGCTTCCGTTGGAGGTGCTGAATCCCAGGTAATTTTTTGATTCCAGGAAAAAACTTCTTTTCTCGGGAAGGTTGACTTCATACTTGGTGAGGTTGATGATCACATCATCCACCTCGGCCTGGGCAAAGTCCGTATTCAGGGTGACATCCAGTGTGAAATTCTTGGTGAGACCGTACTTCACATCCACACCTAAATTGCTGATGATTTTATCCAGGGTTTCGTTTTTTGCATAGTGTTTCCTGGCCATGAGTTCTGATTGCCTGCTGTACGCCGAATCGCCAGGCGCTATGGAGTTTTCTTCCAGGTAATTGGCAATGGCATAGGGTGTGATGTAAAAAGGCTTTCGGCCCTTCAGGTTTTTAAATTCCATTTCACGGGCAAGGGAAACTTTAAAATAGGGATTGTCTATTTTGGGGTCAAACCTGGGAAAAATCATGAACTCATTTTTTCGTTTGATCAGGCGGATCACTTTAAAGCCCATCCTGACCAGTTCCCTGTTGGCCTCAAAACGCAGGGATGAAAATGGTATGCGGATTTCGATCGTATAACCTAGTGGGTCTATGTGGCATTTGGCATCCCAGAACGTATTGTAATCCTGATTTTCATTGCCGCCGTCTGCCGTGAATTCTTCATCCCAACGTGCACCCAGCAGGTTGGTGATGAAGGCAAGTCCCGAACTTTTATCGTTATAGGTGTCCAGGATAAAGGCAATGCCGTCTTCCTGCCCGACGTCAAAATCCCGTTTCAGGTTGAGGCGGATTAACTTTTCCGGCTGTGCGTCATAACATCGGAACCCGGCGTAAAGAAAATCATCGTTATAAATCAGTCTGACCTCGGTTTTTTCGCTGGGTGTGGCCCCGGCAGTGGGATCCACCTGCATGAAATCAGCCTCGGGGGCCGCCTGTTGCCAGGCCGGTTCCGTCAACTGACCATCCAGGATCAGGGGTTCGTTAATCCGGAACGGACGATAGGGATCCTGTTGGGCTGTTGCAAGGAAGGAAAAAACAATACCTGCTGAACCGATAAAAACCACCCTGGAGAAATTCATGGCCGAAATTTAATTTAACTTCGGCAACAATCAAAGAATCCCTTCAGCACGGGATGGGCCGGCGCCATGGAAGACGGGTGTTGTGTAGCGATACATAAAAAAAATTAAAAGCCGGAAGCCAGCAGCCGACTGATAAGGAACATGATTGATTATTCCGGAAAGCCGTGCAGCTATTTTTCTTTTCTATCTTTGGCCGCATGAATTTTGATCTTAAGGTCATCACCACGGTTACCATGATCCTGTTTGCTGTGATCGACATTATCGGATCAATACCGGCCATCCTGGAAATCCGGAGAAAGGCCGGCAGCATTCACCCGGAGAAGGCTTCCGGCACGGCCCTGCTGATCATGATCGGGTTTTTATTCCTGGGTGAGAATTTTCTGAAGTTTATCGGCATAGACATTTACAGTTTTGCCATTGCCGGTTCTCTCGTTTTGTTTTTCCTGGCCCTGGAAATGATTTTGGGAATCAGGCTTTACAAGGATGAATTACCTGCTACGGCCTCCATTGTACCCATTGCCTTCCCGCTGATTGCAGGAGCCGGCACCATGACCACGCTTCTTTCCCTTCGCTCCCAGTACACGGTGGAAAATATCATCGTAGGCATTATCCTCAATATTGCCCTCGTATACCTTTGCCTGAAGAACCTGGGCTTCCTGGAAAAAATACTGGGACCCACCGGCATAGGAGTGCTGCGAAAAGTGTTTGGTTTCATCCTGCTGGCCATTGCAGTCAAATTATTCCGTTCCAATCTTCATGTATGATCCGCTCTTAATAGTATTCCCGCAATTTTTATGATCACGATCTACACCGATGGAGCTTCTTCAGGTAACCCCGGGCCGGGTGGTTACGGAGTGGTGCTGCTGAGCGGCCCGCACCGGAAGGAACTTTCAGGCGGTTTTAAGCGGACAACCAACAACAGGATGGAATTGCTGGCCGTCATCACCGGGCTGGAGGCGCTGAAGAACCACGGGGAAGAAGTGTTGATCTATTCGGATTCGAAGTACGTGGTGGATTCGGTTGAAAAAGGCTGGGTATTTGGCTGGGAAAAGAAGCACTTCAGGGATAAAAAAAATCCTGACCTGTGGAAACGTTTTTTGCTGGTTTACCGGAAACACCGCGTCAAATTCAAATGGGTGAAAGGTCACAATGAAAATCCGCTGAATGAACGCTGTGATGAACTGGCTGTAGCCGCTTCCCAAAGCGGTCATTTGCATGCAGACAAGGGTTATGAAGGGTAAGAAATCGTCTTTGATGAATAAAAGGATCACCAATCTGCCGGCCGTTGATGGGGTGAATCAATACACGACCCTGAACTGCCGGTTGATGCTGCTGCCGGAAAGGGTTATAAAATAAAGACCGTGTGGAGCATCAGCCATTTCCAGGCTGAATTCCGAAGCCGCAGAAGAAGATTCGGTAATACAGCGTCCCGTCAAATCATACAGGTTCACGGTTATCAACTCCCCGTCAAATGAATCCAGGAATACGGAAATCCTGTTCAGGCCGGGTTCAGGTTTGATGATAACCGGGGATGCGGAGGAGCCTTCGGGTTTGACCGCTACCGTTCGCGAATAGTCAAACATCCCGTTAAAGTCGACCTGCTTGAGGCGATAGTAACTGATTTGTCCTGCAGGAGCGGATTCATCGGTGAAATCATAATGCAGGGCAGCACGCGAGGTTCCTGCGCCATCCACCAGGCCAAATCCGGAAAAGCTGGTTCCAGTCAGACTACGTTCAATTAAAAAATAATCGTTATCGGTTTCCGAAAGTGTGGTCCATTCCAGCCGGACGCGGTTATCCTGTTCAGCTTTGGCGGAAAAGGAAATCAATTCCACCGGCAGGGTGGTCACCGTGACCGGGCAAACAATGCTGGTATCCACCAAAAAAGCCTGTGTGGTGAGCAGGAAGGGGAAGGCCGTAATACCTGTGCTGACGGCAGGATAGCGGTTGACGACGTTGATGGATGGCTGCATGGGTATCAGCACACCCGGATTCTTACAGGGAACCATTCCCGTGCCGTCGGTTTTCATCAAGACAGCTCCTGCATTTTGCCGCTTGCCTGCAAACACGTATCCCCCATCGCTGGTATGCCGGGCGCTCCGGGCACCCATGGTGGCCTGTCCGTCCCAGGTATAAACCCGTGACCATTGCATGTTCAGGTTTTGATCGGTTTTCAGCAGTTCGGCCTGGCTGCCGAATCCCCCATAGCCGCCCATTCCCGTAAAGAAATAGCCGTTACCTGCAATTTCTTCCACACAGGAAAAGCCGCTTTGGAATTGCTGCACCGGGTTGGAATCATAAAGTTGCGAGGCCAGCAATGCACCTGATCCGCTGAGTTTCATGATAAACGGGTAGTTTACCTGGTTTAAGGTTCTGTCTTTATCCATGGAACCGGTCACAACCAGATCGCCACCTGAAGTTTCGGTAATGTCCAGACCTGTTGACAGCCGGAAAGCCGAATTGTCGTGTTCATAGGAATTGGCCCACAGCAGGTTGCCGGAGGGATCGGTGCGGAAAACATAAACATCGGCCTGGTGTGCCCCGCTGGTGGTGCCTGCCACCACAAATCCGCTGTCTGCTGTCTGACGGACTACACAGGGGAATGCTTCACCCGTATCGAAATCGCGAACGGCCACCTGGTATTTCTTCGCCCAGCTGACATTGCCGGCGGAGTCGGTTTTTACGAGCAGGGCATGAGTGGTGCCCATTAAACTCAATGGTGCTGAATCGTGAAACCCGGACAGGATAAATCCGTTATCCAGGCAGGGGCGTACGCAAAAACCAAGTTCGTCCTTACCCGTATCGTAATATTTGGACCATTGCAGGATACCGTTATCATCCGTTTTCAACAGGAAAATATTGTTGCTGTCGGGAGGCCAGACCAGTTCGCTGTTGGCATGCCCGGTCAGGACATACCCGCCGGCCGGCACGGGTTCCATCCAGGTGGACAGGCACCGGGAAGTACCGGATGCGAAAATTTTTTCCCAGAGCAGCACCCCGTTGACATCTGTCTTGAAAAAATGAATATTGGTATTGATCACCGGTGACTGAATCATCCAGTGATAGTTGTAATAAAAATCGGTGCCACCGGCTACGGCATAGGCATTACCGTTCACTTCACGCACGGCAAATCCGCTGTTCCCCTTGTTATAGGTTTTCAGGAAGACCGTTGTCTGGGCGTGCAGGAATATGGGTAAGGTGAAGAGGAGGAGGCTCCACCCGGCAGGTTTCATTGGAATCAGGTTGGTTGGCGGATGGAAGGTTCGGGTACTTCAATCCTTTCCAAATATAGCCAAATAATTCAGGAAAAGCAACAGGAAGCAAAAATTTCCAGGACCATAAATTTGGGATGCGGCAGGTACCCTGTTTTTTCCTCTTCTGAAGTTACGCGGTCCTAACGGAATACGGGATTATTCTTTACAGAACCTGTAAATGAGCCTTCCACGCGGAGTTTCCAGCATCAGCAAGTACATGCCCTGCTGTAATCCCGAAACATCTATTCGGTTCAGCCCTTCCTCCAAATGCTGTCCGGTTTTCAGCAACCTTCCGGTCATATCCAACAGGTTCAGGCGCATCGTTTCCGCGATAAACGGAACTTCCACCATCAGCAGATCGCGGGACGGGTTTGGATAAACCTTCCAGTTCAGCGCATCCTGATCCGCGATGCCTGCCAGACTGCACCATCCCACCTGTGTCATGGTGTCACCAAAATTTTCACAGACGAAGAAGCTATAAGGTAAAAAATCGGTAATGAACGGATCGGTAATGGTATCGTGGTATACCTGGTAAGTGTTCCCCAGGTGGGCAAAGAAACTGACATCATTAAAAGGGTTTCCGGCCGTATCTCCGAAAATGGAAACCATTCGCACGGAAGGGTAATTCAGGTTGGCGATATTGCCGTTGAAGACACGGACATTGTAATAATTATGGTTCCCGACATCATACCAGACGCTGTCGATGCATACCTTGGTGTAATCCACAGTGGCATTGGTAAAAGGGCTGTTAAATTTGACCAGTGTGGAGTTCTGTTCATTGTTTTCCACTACGTATACCCCGTTGATATCGGTGGCCATATCCACGGTAAATTCAGTGAAGCCCGTGTTGCCGCTGAAGGTGCCGGCCCAGTTTTGAATGCCCAGGTTGTCGAACCAGGAAACATACAGGTCGCTGCCGTTTGGCCCGGAAACCGTTCCGGCAATGGCCAGGAAATTCGTAAACACCACCCCGGCGCTGACCAGGTAAGAGTCGAGCCCGTCCATGGGTTTCTTCCACAGCAGGTTTCCGGAGGGACCAAACTTCAGCATCGTATCGTTCAGACCCACTACGATGACATTGTTATATAAATCCGTCAATACTTCGTATCCGATATCACCGAAAGGAGGAGTAGGGGGAAAGGCGTTATAACTCCAGAGAAACACTCCGGCACTGTCATATTTAACGAGTTCGTACTGGGGAAAATCGCATAGCAGGTAAAAACTGTTATCGCCGTCAATGGCAATTCGCCCGGCCAGTATGCTGGAGTCGCTGAAGTTCTGTACCCCGTTGCTGTCGGCCCGGAAAATATTATCAGGCTGACCGGTGACGGAAGAATAAATCACCTGTGCTTTTTGATCCACCTTCATGGCCTGAGCCATCACCTGGTTGGACCATAGTTCCGTTCCGTTCAGGTCGAATTGCGCCATACCGGCATCACCCCGGAGGTAAAGTTTACTGTTGTGCAGAATCACCTGGTTGTATTTTCCCGTATTGAAGGAAGTCGTGGAATCCCTTTGCCAGAGCAAACTACCGGACGGGCTCACTTTGAGCAGCATGGGTTTGAAGGACGGGGTAGCCATAAACCCCCCTGCGAGGTAACAGCTCCCGGCCGCATCAATGGCCATATCGAAACCCCGGGGTTGTCCGGTTCCGTTGTTGTCAAAAATCAGGGTCCAGAGCGGGGTGCCGGCCTGGTCAAATTTCTTCAGGTATACCTTGTTCTTGGTAAGCGGTCCGGTGACCTGGGAATAAGTGCTGAGCACATACACATTGCCGGGATCATCCGTCAGCGTACGTACCGGAAAAACACCGGAAGTATCCGGAAGGGCATTGATGTCCTTGACCCATACCGGGGCGGACTGGGAGTAAGCGGAAAGGCAGTAAAAGCAGGTAAAAGTCAGGAGCAACAGAATTTTTTTCATGATGAGGATTTTTCGTTTGGCCGGCCGGCCGGGAGTCCGAATTCCCGGAGGCATGAATGCAAATATACAATTCCGGCGGAGGATGCAATCGTAAAAACTCCAAAACTGCTTTTGCTCAGGAAAGCAACAGGGCGGCGTTGTCTCCCGTAATGCGCATGTTGGAGGCCTGCATCCTGATGTTGTTGATGCTTCCCGTCGGGTGGCGAGGTACACACAAAGATACGTCATTCCGGTTTAATTCCTCACCTGGCCACCACCACCTTTGCCGCCCCTTCCTATCCTTTATTTCCCGTTTTCGCCATCGTTTGTGTCCTCACAAACGATGCAACCGAAGATGAAATCTTTATTGCAATACCGGATAGTGTTTAAGAAATCTTATGAAGTTTCAGAGTCTCTGATACCTTTAATAATAAAAATTATCAGGTCTCTGAAACTGTAATTTTGCCCTCTCCTTCCCTCGCTCACCCGTGGCCCCCGCCTGAGACGGGACAAGCCTGAAGGGCTCCATCGCAAGGGCACTAACGTGCAGTCTATGCAAGAGCGATGATGATAAACCACTGGCGCGCGCATATTGCGCGTGACACTTTGCCTTAGTTTGTATCCTATACAAAGTCTTCACCTCCCCACCACCACCTTTGCCGCTCCTTCATATCCATTATTTCCCGTTTTCGCCATCGTTTGTGTCCTCACAAACGATGCTATCGGAGATGAAATCCTTATTGCCATACGGAATAGTATTTAAGAAATCCCTCTGGCGCGCTTGAAGCGCGTGACATGTCTCGCTCCCGTAGTCGCGAATCTCCGCCTCGTGTCCTTTTAATTTATGTTTGCGTCCCGCA
>CAYWHE010000125.1:0-12170 GCA_964458125.1 uncultured Flavobacteriaceae bacterium
CAATGAATGTAATGGAACCCGGCTGAGTAAGGAATCGCTTTTTTTCAGGATAAACGGAAAAAATAGTGCGGAACTGGCCAATAAGGATATCCTGCTATTAAAGGCATGGTTCGATAAACTCGAAGAAAAATTATCGTTCAGGGATCAGCAGATTGCGCATGAAGTGATCAAGGAAATCAGGAAGCGGATCAGGTTTTTACTGGATGTGGGACTCGATTACCTGACGCTGAACCGGACTTCCAAAAGCCTTTCGGGGGGAGAATCACAACGCATCAGGCTGGCCACACAGATTGGTTCTCAGCTGGTAGGGGTTTTATATATTCTCGATGAGCCGAGTATCGGACTTCATCAGCGGGATAATATCCGCCTGATTAACTCCCTGAAGGAATTACGTGATTCGGGCAATTCCGTCATTGTGGTGGAACATGACCGGGAAACCATTCTGGCGGCTGATTATATCCTTGACCTCGGTCCGGGTGCGGGCATACATGGCGGAAAAATCACCGCTTCCGGTTCACCCCGTGAACTGATGATGCAGGATTCACTCACCACGAGGTACCTGAATGGCAGCCTGCAAATCAGGCCACCGGCCAGACGTAAAGGCAACGGAAAATTTATTTCATTAAAAGGAGCCAGGGGAAATAACCTGAAAAATGTGGATGTTCAGTTTCCGCTGGGCAGGTTTATCTGCGTGACCGGTGTATCAGGCAGCGGAAAATCCACCCTTATCAACGAAACCCTTTACCCCATCCTGAACCAGTATTTTTACCGGTCCACCACAAGGCCGCTCCCCTATGGTTCGGTGAAGGGGCTGGAGCATGTGGATAAGGTAATTGAAATCGACCAGTCACCGATCGGCCGCACACCCCGGTCGAATCCCGCCACCTACACCGGTGTATTCAGTGACATCCGGAACCTGTTTGCCCAGCTCACAGAATCCAAAATCAGGGGTTATCCCCCAGGCTGGTTTTCCTTTAATGTGAAAGGTGGCCGCTGTGAAACATGCCAGGGAGCAGGTATGCGTGTCATTGAAATGAATTTTCTGCCTGACGTTTACGTGCATTGTGAAACGTGTAATGGTAAGCGTTATAACAGGGAAATCCTGGATGTGCGTTACCGGGGAAAATCCATCAGCGATGTGCTGAACATGAGCATCGAACAGGCCGTTCAGTTTTTTGAAAACATTCCTTCCATCCTGCACAAAATAAAGACGCTTGAAGAGGTGGGACTGGGCTATATCACGCTGGGACAACAGAGCACCACGCTGTCCGGCGGAGAAGCACAGCGCGTTAAACTGGCGGCCGAACTCTCCAAAAGGGATACCGGTAATACCTTCTACATACTGGATGAACCTACCACGGGCCTGCACTTCGAGGATGTCAGGATCCTGCTGGAAGTATTGCACAGGCTCGCAGATAAAGGTAATACGGTGCTCGTTATCGAGCATAACATGGATGTTATACGCAGTGCGGACCATATTATCGACCTTGGACCGGAAGGAGGGGAACGCGGCGGAACCATCATTTGCGAAGGAACACCCAGGGAAATTGCCAGGAATGAAAGAAGCATCACTGCATCCTGCCTGAAAAAGGAAATGGAAACAGCCCTGGTATAACATTTTTCACATCCAAACGTATGAGTATTACCTAATTTTTTTTCTATCGTTTACAGATGAATTCAGATGAAGCAAAAATCCGGAAAGCATTTTCGGATAAGGATTGGCAGGAAATTAAAACCGAGGACACCTGGCAAATATTCAAGATTATGGCGGAATTCGTGGAGGGTTTTGAAAAACTCAGCCGGATCGGTCCCTGCGTTTCTGTTTTCGGTTCGGCCCGCACCAAACCCGGAACCCGTTATTACGACCTGGCACAGGAAATCGCATTTAAACTGACCAAGGAAGGCTATGGAATTATTACCGGCGGCGGTCCGGGTATTATGGAGGCCGCCAATAAAGGTGCCCAACTGGCCGGGGGAAAATCAGTCGGGTTGAATATCGAACTGCCTCATGAACAGTATTCAAATCCCTATATCGACACCGACAAGTTGATCTCCTTTGATTATTTCTTTGTACGAAAACTCATGTTTATCAAATATGCTCAGGGATTTGTGGTGCTGCCCGGTGGCTTTGGAACACTGGATGAATTGTTTGAAGCCATGACACTGATTCAAACCAGGAAGATCGGGAGATTTCCGATCGTACTGGCAGGTAAAAAGTACTGGTCGGGCGTTTACGAATGGATTAAAACCACCATGATCGAAGAAAGAAACATCAGTGAGGAAGACCTGAAGTTGTTTTTAATCGTTGATTCCGCCGATGAAGCCATTCAGCACATCAATAACTTCTACACCAAATACCTGCTTAAACCTAATTTCTAAATCGTTTCCGGGCTACCGGCCTTCACAATTATAAAGCAAACCAAATCACCTGCCTTACAGGTATCGGTACCAGCACCGTAGAAACGTTTTTCTCTGCTCAGGTTTGCCGGAAAATCAATGCCGACAATCGGTTTGTAAATTAATCATCAGAAAATCAATTAGTTGCGTTTTTAATAATAAAGATCATCCTCCAAAAAATCAATTGTTATTAAATACATTTTTACCTTGGGCTTATTTCGCAACAAATTGGAAAACCAAATCCCTATTATCATGAGAAAAAGCCCCTTGATTTACCTGTTACTGGCTATTCTGACAGGATTTACATCCTGCAAAAAGGACAAAGATGACGACACAACCGAACCTTCCGTTATAACGGGCTGGGATGGTGATGATGATCCTGGCACCGTTCCCAGTGCAGTCAATTTCGGAAACGGGCAAAATGTTCCTGCTGCCTACGACATTGTGCCCAAGTTTCCACCCATAGGCGACCAGGGTCAGTATGGAACCTGCGTGGCCTGGGCCTCGGGGTACAATATGAAATCAGCGCTCGAAGGCATGGATCGGGGATTGAATACGAACCAGCTTGCTTCATCTTCCAACCAGATCAGTCCGCGGGATCTCTTCACAGCCATACCGGATGCCAGCAAGGGACAGAACTGCAACGGTACGAATTTTACCGATGCCTTGGATTTACTGTTGAACCGTGGTGCGGCCACTCTTCAAACCGTTCCTTATAACAATATGAACGGATGTTCGAATGCCAATTTACAAAGCAGCTGGACACAGGAAGCCGCCAATCACCGCATTAAAAGTTACCGGAAAATAAGCCTGAATGTGGCCGCCATTAAGGAAAATATCGCCAATAACGTGCCGGTCGTTTGCGGAGCCAAACTTTCCGACGCCTTTATGACCTGGAACAACGATAATGTGATGACGGCCAATACTACCTATAATCAGACCGGTATTCATGCTTACCATGCTTTGGTTATTGCCGGATATGACGACAGCAAAGGTCCCAACGGTGCCTTCCGGATCATTAATTCCTGGAGCCCGCAATGGGGGGACGCCGGGTATATCTGGGTGGATTATAACTTCTTTGTCAACGAGTTCTGCTTCGGTGGAAACGTATATATCGGCATTAATGATAAAGGTAACAATCCTCCGCCAAATACGGATTCCACCAGTGCAGGCAATGTAGACCTGGCCGCCTGGGCGTTTTCAGATATTTCCCTGGGGTACGATCCCAATGTTCAGTTGTACGGAAGGGAAATCGTTTATAATGTTTACAACATTGGTGACCAGGCCGCTTTAGCCAGCGATAACTGGGATATCTATTACATCTATTACAATGCATTTGATGCCTATGATTACGGTGTCATGTTTTATGATGAATTCAATACAAGCGTTCCTGCCGGGACCTACCAGTGGGTAAACGATCACTATGTCCTGAATTATGATATTCAGGGTGGCGATAATTTTGCCAATGCGGTATTTCAGCAGACTTCCCTGTACCAGGATTATTATGTTCCGGATATTACGGGATTATATTACCTGGTCATGGTTGCAGACGGGCATGATGTTTATGCCGAGCCGGATGAGCAGAACAACGTGTTTTACACCACCCCCCAGCTTCCGGTTTATTTTGTTAACGGTTATGCACCCCGCCATTCCTCTGCAGCAAGTCAGTCGGTTTCGCTCCATAACTATAATTTTAAAAACAATCTGACGCCGGATCCTGTGACTTTAAAAAACAGTCCGTACCGCTCGGCTGTGACCAGGGAGAATCCAAACGCCTATACGGTTGATGAAATCAGGCAATTGATCAGGAAACAAAGGAACACACCGTTTTGGAACCAAAAATTGCAGGAATGTAAAAACCGCATGAAATATGCGAAGCATAAATAAGGAAAGTTATTCCGGTACTAAATTTAACTGATCCCGTCTTGCGGGCAGGTTTTACGAAAGGAAAAATCTGCCCTTATTTAATCGCCTGGGGTGAATACCCTGCTGCTTGCAGCGAATGAAAAATTAACGTTGCCCCGCTGCCTGCAAAGGGGCAATTCACTCGAAACATGAACATCAAAATCTTCACCTGTGCTGTACTTTTGGTATTGGCCGGAATCCAGTCCTGTTCATCCAACAAACCGGCCCGGCACCGCCCGGATCCGGTAGAAGCAGCTGCCGTCATTCGTGATCTGAATGCCGGAAAAAACATCTTCATTCAGGATAAAACCATCAGCGGTAACCTGGATTTTACAACCCTGGAAAATAAGGTTACGGAAGGGAAGGGCCTGCAACGGGTGTATGTGACCGGGGCCATAACCTTTATCAATTGCGTGTTTACGGGAAAAATTTCAGCCCATACCGGTGAGAACGAAAGCATTATCCTTTGTGATTTTGCGAAGAATGTTACTTTTTCAGAATGCCAGTTTAAAGATATTTTCACGTTTCGTGAAGCTGTTATTCACGGTAATTGTTCCTTTAATGGATCCTTCTTTATTGGCAGGGCCAATTTTGAAGGTGTACGTTTTTTGGGTGAAACTGGGTTTAACAAGTCCAATTTTGGCGAAGAACTGCGTTTTCAGAATGCCATATTCGGTTTTAAATCCAACTTTATGGATGCTGTTTTTGGCAAAACTACCTATTTCCAGGCCTGCCGGTTTGGTGCCGATGCCCAGCTGAGCAATGCCCGATGGATGGGCTATGCTGATTTTTCCTTGTGTGTGTTTTCTGAAGGGGCCTTTTTTAATTATACCCGGTTTGACGACAGGGTTGTTTTCAACAACACCGTATTTCATGGCCGGGCTGAATTTATGAAAGCAGCATTTACGGGTGCGGGCGATTTCCGGAATTGCCGGTTTGACGGTCAAACCCGCATGAATGATTCGGAAGTGCAGCAAGCTATGAATTTCTCCGGTTCCGTTTTTTTGCTGGAGTTGCCGGATGTGTCACTTATCCATAAAACCGGGAAGGCCTCTGTCATCCTGGATCAGGTGAAATCCGGCCAGCTAAAATAATAAGTGGATTCGAAACGTGTTTTGATACTGGCAAGTCCATTGCAGTTGAAGGATAATGTACGGTCACCACCGCTTGGTGAAAGTTTCCCTGCCCTGCTTGTTATTTAAAAGCCGGATTTACAACGATTGCCAGCCATACATTCAGTTATTCATCACCGCTGATAAATCCTCCCAGGATACCGCCCAGGCCCCTGCTTTCTTCCCGTCCCCTGCCGAACCTGGACGCAGCCATGATCCGGTCGGCCAGGCGGGAAAACGGCACGCTTTGCAAATATACCAGTCCGGGGCCTCGCAGGTAGGCCAGAAATAATCCTTCCCCGCCAAACAGGGCATTTTTAAATCCTCCGACAAAACGGATATCATAATCCACCGTTGGCTGAAAGGCTACCAGACAACCAGTATCCACCCTCAACAGCTCCCCGTCTTTTAGTTCCCTTTTCAGGATGGTGCCCCCGGCATGAACAAAAGCGTGGCCATCACCCCGGAGCTCCTGCAGGATAAATCCTTCCCCGCCGAACAAGCCTGCCCCGATACGTTTGGTGAAAGCGATTTGAATATCGATTCCCTCCGCCGCACAAAGGAAGCCGTCCTTCTGGACCATGAACGAACCTCCGAAGGCGGCCGGGTTAATGTTTATGATCTTACCCGGGTAAGGTGCGGCAAATCCTACTTTTCGTTTACCCATTCCGTTATTAAGGAAGGAGGTGATGAAAAAACTTTCCCCGGTGAGCATACGTTTCAGTCCTTTAAAAATGCCTCCACCGGTGTTGGTTTGCATTTCTATGTCTTCCTCCATAAACAGCATGGAACCCACCTCTGCACGAACAGCTTCCCTCGGATCGAGCTCTATTTCCACGACCTGGATGTCATCACCTTTTATTTCAAAATCTATTTCATGGGCCATGTTGACAGTTTTTTTTAAGGTTTGTTTTTTCTGCAAAGAAAGAATTAAGCCCATAATATTCCAAGTTCACCCTTAAAGGAAAACGACAGTTTGAAAATAATCGGTTTCCTTCACGGAAAGGACAAATAATGCCTGATCGTTCCGGTCCCTGTCAATACAGGTTAAGGTGACAGGAATGTATACCCTGAATCTAAAGTCCGCCTGCTGGGAAATTTTAAATACGATAAAGACTATAGATTAAGAACTTCAGATGAGAAACGGACCGGAAACCCCGGCCATAAACTGGCCCTTGACCAGGCTTGTAAACAGCAGGCTAAAACAAGGAAATTTCGCTGATTTCAAAAAAAATCAATATACTTGTGTCTAAATAGTAGGGTGTATGCCTGCCAATACTTTTCAGTTTAAACAGTTTCATGTTCACCATGATCAATGTGCGATGAAAGTCGGCACTGATGGTGTACTACTCGGTTCATGGGTAAAAGCAGGAAAAGCGAAACGAATACTGGATATCGGAACCGGAACCGGCCTGATTGCATTGATGATGGCCCAGAAATCGGATAGTCTCATTGATGCCATCGATATAGATGTAGGCGCTTTTCAGCAGGCCCGGGTAAATGTCAGGCATTCTCCCTGGCATCACCGGATCAGCGTGTATTTATGTTCCCTTCAGTATTATGCCATCAATCCTCCTGCGAGGTATGACTTGTTGGTGAGCAACCCCCCTTATTTTATCGATGCAGCCAAATCCGGAACCCCTGCCCGGAATGTGGCCAGGCATACAGACGAAACGCTATCTTTTGATGATCTGATTAGCGGTGTTTTACGACTGCTCAAACCCTCTGGGCGGTTTTGCCTGATCCTGCCTTGTAAAGAAGGTTCGGTTTTCTTTCAGAAAGCTGTCACCCGGGGACTTTTCTGTAATCATATTACCAGGGTAAAAACAAAACCTGATAAGCAGGAAAAAAGATTACTCATGGAATTTACTTTCCATCAAAAGGGAATTATTGATGATCAATTGGTCATACAGGAAGATGAATTGACGTTTACCAAAGAATATATTGAACTGACCAAAGATTATTACCTCGCTTTGGATAAGGGCAGGCATTCCAGGACAAACGGAGCATGAGCGCCTGATTTGGCTTGAACTGACCTTGAAATTCATCTTTCAGGAGTAAAAGCAAAAAAAATCCCCCGCTTTCAGGCGGGGGATTTGCATCAGTTAAAAAAAGGCAATGAAGAATACGTGTTACTGTATTTTTCTAACGTTTACCGCGTTTTGTCCTTTTTTACCTTCGGTAACTTCATAGGTTACTTTGTCATTTTCCTTGATTTTGTCAACCAGACCAGAATGGTGTACAAAGAGATCCTGGTTGGATTCATCCTCAAGAATAAATCCAAAACCTTTGGATTCATTGAAAAATTTTACTTTTCCTGTTTTCATTAAATAGATAATTAAAATGTTAATAATTCGGTAAAGGTACATAAATTTTGCAAATAAAAACTTTTTAGTAAAATATTTCCGGTTTTTTACGTTCCGGAGGAAAAAGGCTGGTTTATTGTTTCTGCTGAAAAAAATCATCCATACAGGCTGAAACCGGTTCCATACATCAAACAAATGGGGTGACAGGGGATATAATTATTGCACAGTTCATGCCTGTTCAAATGCCTCAAATGGCTTGACCATCATGTCAGGCTCCGGGAAGATCAGGTTCAGGGTATCCCTGGTTTTTCAGGAAATCTCCGGCGCCGCCAACACAGGTTCGGTGAAAGGGGTTGGATACCGCATTGCGACAAGTGCAACCCGCTTATTCCAATAAATCAGTCCTACATACTTTTCTTTTTACCGGGACGTTGGGCAGATTTACTTTATCGGTCAGGGACGAACCGGAAGGAAAAAATTGCCAGGGCTGTCTGAAAATGAATGACCGGGAAGGAAATCTTGCGAAATGGAAGCTCCCGGAATCCGGTTCGGGAATCCTGTTTACAGGCCAGAAAATTATCAATTAACAAGCTTGGAATTGTTACATTTGCCCCGCTAAAAAAGGAGGATGAGCCTGAGAGACCAAATAGACCTGCAGCGATTGCCTGCTCATGTGGCGGTAATCATGGATGGCAATGGTCGTTGGGCCCGCCAGCAGGGGATGATCCGCACCTTTGGCCATCAGCATGGCGTAACAGCTGTTCGTGAAACAGCTGAGGCCGCCGCTGAACTTGGAATTCGGTACCTGACGATGTATGCATTTTCAACGGAAAACTGGAACAGGCCCCGTTACGAGATCAACGCCCTCATGGACCTTCTGATTAAAACGATATCAAAGGAAACAAAAACCCTCAACGACAACAATATCCGGCTTCATGCCATAGGGGATCTGAAAAGTCTCCCTTCCAAATGTTATGATCAGTTGAGCAGGGCCATCGAAAATACAGCAGGCAACACCCGCATGACGCTGATTCTGGCCCTAAGTTATAGCGCCCGTTGGGAACTGACCGAAGCCACACGGAAAATCGCCAGGCAGGTGGCCGATGGCCTCTTGAAACCGGAAGCTATTGATGAAAAACTTCTGGCGGCAAACCTCTGCACCGCTGCCTATGCTGAACCGGAATTGCTCATCCGCACAAGCGGTGAATACCGGATCAGCAATTTCCTGCTTTGGCAGATTGCCTATACCGAACTTTATTTTACCGATAAACTCTGGCCCGACTTCAGGAAGGAAGACTTTTATCAGGCCATCCTTGGCTTCCAGCAACGCGAACGCAGGTTTGGCGGTGTGGAACCGCATAATCCCAAAGAATCCTCGCCACATGCCTAAATTTCACCTGCTGTTGATTTGCAGTTTGTTTTTTGCTTTCAAAACCATGGGACAGGTGTCCATTGGTGGCGACAGCAGCCAGATTGATTTGGGAAATCCCAGGGAATATGAAATTGGCGGCATCACGGTGGCTGGCATTCAATACCTTGATGAATCTGCACTTAAAACACTGACGGGACTTTCGGTGGGGGATAAAATAAAAATACCGGGGGATGAACTGGCCAAAGCGGTTGAAAATTTATGGAAGCAGGGCTTGTTGTCGGATATCAGGATTGCCGTCACCAGGGTGGAAGGAAACCTGGTGTTCCTTGAACTACGCCTGGCTGAAATGCCCCGTCTTTCCAGGTTTTCATTCAAGGGAGTGACTAAAAATGAAGTGGATAAACTCAGGGAAAAAATGACCCTCGTGGCCGGAAAGGTATTGACCGAAAATGTTCTGAAATCAAATGAGACCATTATCCGTGATTATTTTATAAACAAGGGTTTCCTGAATGTGGAGGTGAAGATGGAGCCCTCCACAGATACCTCACTGATCAACAGCAGTTTCCTCCTCATTACCATTCGTAAAAACGGAAAGGTAAGAATTCATGAAATCAGGTTCACCGGGAATAATGCCTTTTCATCCGGCAAGCTGAAAAGGAAAATGAAGGGCACCAAGGAAAAAACCCTGGTAAATATCTTTTCGACCTCGAAGTTCGAAGAAGAGGCCTATGAACAGGATAAGGAAAAAATAATTCAGAAATACCTGGAAAAAGGATACCGCGATGCACGTATTATTTCGGATTCTGTGTACAAATACAGCCGGAGATTTGTAAATATTGATATTCACCTCAGTGAAGGAAATAAATATTTTTTCCGGAACATCACCTGGATTGGAAACACCAAATACTCCTCAGGCCTGCTGGATACCATTCTGAATGTTAAAAAAGGGGATGTGTATGATCAGAAAAAGCTTGACCAGGCCTTGTTCATGAGCGAAAGCGGAAGGGATGTATCGTCCCTTTACATGGATGACGGATACCTCTTTTTTCAGGTGGATCCGGTTGAAGTGCTGGTCGAGCATGATTCTATCGATATTGAAATGCGTATCCATGAAGGAAAACAGGCCCGAATCAACCAGGTGACCATTACCGGGAATACCAAAACCAACGACAGGGTAATTATCCGTGAAATCCGGACCATGCCCGGTCAGTTGTTCAACCGCTCCGATGTCATCCGCTCCCAGCGGGAACTGGCCCAGCTGGGCTATTTTGATCCTGAAAAACTGGGTGTGAATCCCAAACCCAATCCGGTTGACGGAACCGTGGACATCGAATATGTGGTGGAGGAAAAACCCTCCGATCAACTGGAACTCTCCGGCGGATATGGTGCCGGACAGATTGTGGGTACACTTGGTGTTTCCTTTAATAATTTCTCTGCCAGAAACATCGCAAAAAAAAACTCCTGGACCCCGCTTCCTTCGGGTGACGGCCAAAAACTCAGCCTGAGGGTGCAAAGCAATGGAATTTATTATACTTCCTACAATGCTTCCTTCACCGAACCCTGGCTGGGAGGTAAAAAACCAAACTCCCTCAGTTTTTCGGTGTTCCGTTCCAACCAAAGCAACGGACGTAAAAAGGGGGATGAAAACCGCCAATCCATCGCCATTACCGGAGCATCCATCGGGCTGGGCAAGCGACTCAAATGGCCCGATGATTATTTTACCCTCTATCATGAATTAAGCTACCAGTATTACCAGCTTACCAATTACAGCAGCAATACGTTTAATTTTAATAACGGCTTTTCGCATAACCTGAGTTTCGTTGAAACCATTGGCCGGAATTCCATTGATGCACCTATCTGGACCACCCGGGGCTCCCAGCTCTCCTTGTCGCTCAAGATCACCCCGCCTTTTTCACTCCTTTCCGGTAAAAATTACGATGAAGCCTCTTCCCAGGAAAAATACCGGTTTGTGGAATACCATAAATGGACCTTTACTCAAAGCTGGTTTACACAGTTTGACAAGCGTTTTAAACTCGTGCTGAATACCAAGGTAAACTTCGGCTTTCTCGGATTTTACAATAAGCAGATCGGCCAGTCACCGTTTGAACGCTTTTATGTTGGCGGTGACGGACTTTCAGGTTATTCCCTCGACGGGCGCGATATCATTGCACTAAGGGGCTATAATAATAATTCGTTGAACCCCGACGGGGGTGGAACCATTTATGATAAGTT
This sequence comes from uncultured Flavobacteriaceae bacterium, assembly GCA_964458125.1. Lineage (GTDB taxonomy): Bacteria > Bacteroidota > Bacteroidia > AKYH767-A > OLB10 > CAYWHE01. The sequence goes on from CAYWHE010000125.1 coordinate 11,325, forward strand.
CACCTTTGAGCTCCGTTACCCGGTTTCCACCAATCCACAGGCCACCATATATGTGCTGGGTTTTGCCGAAGCAGGAAATTCCTGGTTGAAATTCAAGGAGTTTACGCCCTTCCAGGTCAAACGATCAGTTGGGGGTGGGGTGCGGATTTTCCTGCCCATGTTCGGATTGCTTGGACTGGATTACGGATGGGGTTTCGATAATGAACCGGGTACCATTTCTCCCAGCAGGGGCCATTTCCATTTTTCAATCGGGCAGCAGTTTTAAGCAATCACCTGTTAAAAAATCCGTTAAGGATTCAATAAATTGTTAATTTTGTCGTCCCATTTATATAAATAAGATGAAAAGAAGTTTTTTCTCCACCCTGTTCGTAACGGTCCTCATGACCACTACAACACTCTATGCCCAGAAGTATGCTTACGTGGATACCCAGTACATCCTGGATAATATTTCTGAATACAAAGCGGCCCAGCAGCAACTGGATCAGGTATCGGTAAACTGGCAAAAGGAAATTGAAGCCAAATACGCCAATATTGATAAACTTTATAAGGATTACCAGGCCGAACAAATCCTGCTGACCGATGATATGAAGAAGAAAAGGGAAGCCGAAATCACCGCGAAGGAAAAGGAAGTAAAGGAATTTCAAAAACAAAAATTCGGATATGAAGGAGAACTCTTTAAAAAGAAGCAGGAACTGATTAAGCCCATTCAGGATAAAATTTACAATGCCGTAAAGAAAATGGCCACCGATCAAAGCTACGCCGTCATATTTGATAAATCAAGCGATCTGATCATGCTGTACGCGAACCCCAAGTATGACAAAAGCGATGAAATCCTCACCGCCATGG
>CAYWHE010000126.1:0-11997 GCA_964458125.1 uncultured Flavobacteriaceae bacterium
GCTGACCTAGTGATGGCCGTTGTTGAAATGGGCGCCAACCACCGGCATGAAATCGAATTCCTGTGCAGTCTGGCCGAACCCACACACGGGCTGATTACGAATATCGGCAAGGCGCACCTCGAAGGCTTCGGTGGCATGGAAGGTGTCACAAGGGGGAAGGGCGAACTCTATGCCTGGCTGAAGGAACATGATGGAATGATTTTTTTGCATGACGACCAGCCCCTCCTGCATGATTTGCTGGGCCAATACCCGGCATACAGAAGCTATGGCTCAGGATCCTCCTGTGATGTCCATGGTGAAATACAGGCGCAGGAACAATTTTTAACCTTTTCCTGGAGAAACAGGGAGGGTTTCCGTTCAGGTCCGCTGCAAACCCGGCTCACCGGTAACTACAATCTCGCCAATGTACTGGCCGCGGCCTGCATAGGTCATTTTTTTGGGGTGCCACCGGAACGGATATCGGGGGCAATTGCGGGATATGTTCCCGGGAACCAGCGTTCACAGGTATTAAAAGCCGGTACAAACACCATCGTACTCGATGCATACAATGCCAATCCGACCAGCATGGAAGCGGCCCTGCGGAATTTCAGCGAAAATTATATTGGGGATAAACTTGTTGTGCTTGGCGACATGCTGGAACTGGGCGAGGAAGGCCCTCAGGAGCATGCCGGTATTGCCGCACTGATCGGGCAACTGGGATTCCGTGAAGTGGTGCTGGTAGGACAGCAGTTCCGGGCAGGGGCGGCTCCCCCGCTGGCGCATTTTTTTCTTACTTCGGAAGAGGCAAGGGACTGGATCCGGAGCCGGAATTTCCGGAATATGAATGTGCTCATCAAGGGCTCCAGGGGCCTGAAGATGGAAAAGACCCTGGAAGCTTTTTCCGGTTAATATCCGGTCCGTCCGGAAAACTTCAACCGGAATCGTTCCTGTAACCGTTATGGGGAGCAGAATTTCAGGATCTGTCACCCGGGCACGTTAAATTCCGCAAATTTTACTGATCTTTATGCACCCATAAATTCCGAACGCGGTGGCTTCATCACTCAACTGGCTTGATCTTTTATTTTTCCTGGCGCCCGTGCTGGTGCTGGGAGGCGGGTTTTACCTGCTTATAAAAAAAATGTTTGAACGGGATTATAAAATCCGCCTGCTCGAAGTCAAGATGCAGATGCAACGGGAGGTGATTCCGCTTCGCCTCCAGGCTTATGAACGCATCACCCTCTTTCTCGAAAGAATATCGCCCAATAACCTGCTGTACCGTATTCTGAGCAGCGAGATGACGGTGACCTCCTTTCAAAGCGCATTGCTGGAGACCATCCGGTCGGAGTTCGAACATAATGTCACCCAGCAGGTGTACATCTCCCCGCAGGCCTGGCAGGTTGTTCGCAAGGCCAAGGAGGATGTGATCCGCATCATCAATACCTCGGCCAATGAATTAAATGGTGATTCCCCGGCCATGGACCTGACCCGGAAAATCTTTGAAAAAGTCATGCAGGAGGAAGATCAGCCGGTCAACCGGGCGCTGAATTACCTCAAATCCGATATCTCCCAGCTTTTTTAAGAGGGCCTCCGTAACTTATACCCTAAACGAAAATAGTCCATCTTTCCACATGACCGAAACAGCAACAGACAAGGTTTTTCATACCGATTCGGGAATCGAAATCAAAAAGGTGTATGGCGCACACGAGGTGGCGGCGGGACCGCCGGGAAAATTTCCGTTTACGCGCGGGGTACAGGACGACATGTACCGGAGCAAACTGTGGACCATGCGCCAGTATGCCGGTTTTAGCACGGCGGAAGCTTCCAATGAACGTTATCATTACCTGTTGAAAAACGGTACAACAGGCTTGTCAGTAGCCTTTGACCTGCCCACCCAGATCGGTTATGATTCCGACCACCAGCTGGCCGAAGGCGAAGTAGGCAAGGCGGGTGTGGCCATCGATTCCCTGCGCGACATGGAAATTCTATTCAACGGCATCAACCTGGAAACGATTACCACATCCATGACCATCAATGCCACGGCTTCCATGTTGCTGGCCATGTACATCGCACTGGCTAAAAAGCAGGGTGCTGACCTGAAAAAAATTTCCGGCACCATCCAGAATGATTTGCTGAAGGAATATGCCGCACGGGGCACCTACATTTATCCACCCAAGCCCTCCATGCGGATCATCACGGATATTTTTGAATACTGCAGCCAGGCCGTTCCGAAGTGGAATACGATTTCTGTTTCGGGTTATCATATCCGCGAAGCAGGGTCAACGGCTGTGCAGGAACTGGCCTTCACACTGGCAGACGGAAAAGCCTATCTGAAAGCAGCCATCGACAAAGGTCTTGACATTAATGTATTTGCCAGGCGCATGTCGTTTTTTTTCAATGCCCACAACAACCTGTTTGAGGAAGTGGCCAAGTTCAGGGCTGCGCGACGGATGTGGGCGTCCATCACGAAGGAACTCGGTGCAACCGATCCACGTGCCCAGATGCTGCGTTTTCATACCCAGACGGGCGGCTCCACGCTGACGGCACAACAACCGCATAACAATATCATTCGGGTCACCCTGCAGGCCTTGTCGGCCGTTCTGGGCGGAACCCAGTCATTGCATACCAACGGCTATGATGAAGCCTTGTCCCTACCCACAGAGGAAGCCGCCCGTATCGCACTTCGAACACAGCAAATCATCGCACATGAAAGCGGTGTGCCCGATACCGTGGATCCGCTGGGCGGATCTTATTTCGTGGAAACACTGACCGACGAGGTCGAAGCCAAAGCCTGGGAATATATCAGACGAATTGATGAAATGGGCGGTGCGGTAAATGCCATTGAAGCAGGATTTATTCAGAATGAAATTGCATCCTCGGCATACAAGTACCAGCAGGATATTCAGTCCGGTGAAAAAATTATTGTCGGAGTCAACAGGTTCCAGACGGAAGAAGTTCCCCCTGGCAAAGTTTTTACTGTCGATGACAACATTCGAAAAGTGCAGATGGATAAACTGAATCAGGTCAGAAACAGCCGCGACCAGGAAAAAGTGAGTCAGTTGCTTCAGGATATGGAGGCCGCCGCACGTTCCGGAAATAACCTGATGCCTTTTATTCTGGCAGCATCCGAACAGTATGCTACGCTCGGGGAAATGGCCGATGTGCTGCGCAAGGTTTTCGGGGAATACTGAGTCAGGCGGGAATTTTTTCAACCGGGCCTGACTTCGGATTTTTTCATCCGGTTAATGGCCGGATGAATTGTCCGGAATTTTTTGAACAGCGTCTTTCATAGAAAAAGCCGCAGGAAAAATTTCTGCCCGGTTCCGCTGCTGGTCAGTGGCAGGAACGGCGGGTTAAGCTCTTGGATGGTATTTCAGAATGGCCTCACGCAGAAAATCCCTGTCGAGGTGTGTATAGATTTCCGTGGTCGTGATGCTTTCATGTCCCAGCATTTCCTGGACCGCCCTGAGATCAGCGCCTCCCTCTATTAAATGGGTGGCAAAGGAATGCCGGAAGGAGTGGGGGGATATTTTTTTAGGAAGGCCTGTTTTAATTTTCAGGTCCCGGATGATGGTAAAAATCATGACACGAGTAAGCCTGCTTCCTCGCCGGTTCAGGAAAAGGTAGTCTTCCTGTCCCGGTTTAACGGACAGCTGATTCCTGCAGGTTTTCATATAGGTACGGATCTGCCTGATGGCTGAACCGCCAATGGGAACGAGTCTTTCCTTGTTTCCCTTTCCGGTAACTTTCAGAAATCCCGTTTCCAGGTGCAGGTTGGAAATTCTCAGGTTGACCAGTTCGGATACACGTAAACCCGAGCTGTAAAGAGTTTCCAGCATGGCCTTGTTGCGTTCACCTTCCGGCCTGCTCAGGTCAATGCCGTCGATGAGGCGGTTGATGTCTTCCACACTTAATACATCGGGCAGTTTCCTCCCGGTTTTGGGGCCTTCCAGTAACTGGGTAGGATCACTCCTGACTTCATTTTCCAGCAGCAGGTATTTATAGAAACCTTTGATGCCGCTCAGCACACGGGACTGTGTCCGGGCGCTCATGCCCATTTCACTGATCCAGTGAAGGAAATCCTGCAACAATTCATGCGTCAGCTGGCCAGGGGTCAGTTTCAGTGCTTTGTATTCAAGGAACTGGCAGAGTTTTTCCACGTCATGGACATAGGCTTCCCTGGTGTTTTCAGAGAGCGAGCGTTCCAGTTGCAGGTAGGCCTGGTAGCCTTTTATATAGGAGTTCCAGATCACCGGTTATGCCATAATAGGTATGTAAAATTAAGGCTCATCTTCCAGAGCTGTTACAGGAAGGATTTTTGTTTTCAACAGGATGCCGGTGTGCCGTCAGACCTTGATTAAATTCAAAAATTGCCGCTATGACTATGCCGATTCCCGGCTTTTGGTCTAAACGCGCCCAGGAGGGTTTAGCCTGTTTTCATTTTCCTGCCGAATATCATTTTTTAACAACGCTAAAAAGACCTAATTTTGTTTAAAATAAATTTTTTTGACAGCACGCGTATGAATATACAAATTATCAACGGCCCTAACCTGAACCTGTTGGGCAGGCGCGAAACCGGCATTTACGGCAATACGGATTTTGACACATATTTTGAATATCTTCAAAAGGCCTATCCCCACCTGAATCTGCATTATTACCATAGCAATATTGAAGGTGACCTGATTAATATCCTGCACGAAACAGGTTTTTCCATGGATGGCATCATTCTCAATGCAGGCGCTTATTCCCACACCTCCATTGCCATTGCCGATGCCGTGGCTGCGATCAAATCACCGGTGGTCGAAGTGCATATTTCCAATATTTACGCCAGGGAAGAATACAGGCATTATTCCCTGATTTCCAAAAATTCAAAAGGCATACTTACCGGAATGGGGTTACATGGTTATGAACTGGCCATTATTTACATTTCCACCCTGCTGAACAGGTATACAGAATAATAAAAAGCAGGCCAACCAGGCCTTTGACTCCGGACAGGGACAGGGGTTAATTCAGCATCACCGGCATGACCAGCATCAATACATCTTCTTCGGGATTTTTTCCCTCAGCCGAAGGGCTCAGGATACCCGCCCTGTTTGGCAGAGACATTTCCAGGTTGATTTCCTCGGTGTTGAGGTTGGTGAGCATGTCGGTTATAAACCTGGCATTGAAGGCAATTTCCATATCTTCACCTTCATAAGTGCAGGGAAGCGTTTCGGTTGCTTCATTTGAAAAGTCAAGATCCTCTGCAGAAATCTGAATGCTGCTTCCGGAAATTTTAAGTTTCACCTGGTGGGTGGTTTTATTTGCGAAAATGGAAACCCGGCGGATTGAATTCAGGATCAGGTCGCGGCTGATGGTCAGTTTGTTAGGATTATCAACAGGAATGACGGCTTCGTAATTCGGGTACCTGCCGTCAATGAGGCGGCAAATCAGGTTGTACGTATCAAAGGCGAAGAAAGCATTGGATTCGTTATAGTCTATCTTAACCTTTGAATCCTGGCTGTATAAAATGGTTTTCAGCAGGTTCAGCGGTTTTTTGGGAAGAATAAAGGAAGTGGAAACAGGTGATTTGGCGTCATTCCTGCGGTACCTGACCAGGCGGTGGGCATCGGTGGCAACAAACGTGAGATTATCTGTATTCAACTGACAGTAAACACCTGACATCACCGGTCTCAGTTCATCCGACCCCGTCGCAAATAAGGTCTTATTGATGGCTTCAAGTAAAACCACGGATGGCAGATCCAGGCTGGTAGCCTTTTCAACCTGAGGAATTTTTGGAAATTCATTCCCGTCGAGGCCCGACAATTTATACCTTCCTGAAGGGCTGCTGATTTCGATACTGAAATTATTATCATGAATGGTAAACGTCAGGGGATGTTCGGGAAAGGTTTTCAGGGTATCCAGCAGTATTTTCGCAGGAATCGCCACCCGGCCCGATTCCTTGCTTTCAACCGGAATGCGCGTAGTCATGGTGGTTTCCAGGTCGGAGGCGGACACCACCAGTTCGCCTTTATTCAGTGCAAATAAGAAATTTTCTAAAATGGGTAAGGAAGGGTTTGAGGAGAGTACACCACCTAATACCTGAAGGTTTTTTAAAAGGGCGGAACTGGAAACAATAAATTTCATTTGGTAACAGGTTTAAAAATGCTAAGAATTTCGTAATTAACAGGTTGGTAATAAAATGCAGGAAATCATTCCTCGCTTTGAGGTGTCAAAGATAATTTTTAAAATGAAATCTGAGCGACTAAGTCATAAAATCATGGATTCGGTTTCCGGGTGTAATTTTTAAGATGTTCGAGCGTCACCATCAGTTTATCAAAAACAAAATATTGAACCAGTACCAGGGAGGTGTCACCGTTAATGCGTGCAATCATCCTGTCCGGATCAAAGGGAAGCAGTTTGCCATCCTGCTGGTGATGCGCCGCTTTATTGGCCTCAGCCGGTTTAAGGAATAATTCCACCCGGGTGGATTTTCCATCCACGGTCAGGGCATCGATGGTCATGATGGGTCCTGCCTGAAGGGTTGAATCAACACCTGGCAGCACATTTTTATCCACTGGTTTTTCGTAGTTGATAAACTGGTAGGAGGCCAGGTAGGATTGAATCGTAGCGGTATCCCGGTAGGCCTGAGGTTGAAGATCCGGAAGAGAGAAAAGCGAATAACGATCATCCCTTGCTTTTTTCAATTGAAAAGACTGAGCCGGTTGCCGGGTATTCTGAATGGTGAGCGTTTCGATTTCTCCCTGTTTAAATCCGAAGATGGATTTGATTTTCCATTCGGCCTCCGCCGTGATGAACCGTGGAGTCAGGTAGCCGTCAAAGCCTGGAATATGCATGATGAACGGTACAGCGGAATGCTGCAGGTACATGTATGTCCCCAACTGATCCTGGGTGGCGCCACCCACGTAAAAGGTCTTGAAAAGTTTCCCGTGCTGGTAAACTTCCACTTTCACAGCCTGGGCGGCCATGTTCCTGATAATAAAATCACGCGCCGCCTTTCCCACGGGGCTTCTTACCTCCATGGCCTTCATCGTGTACAGCAGGAGATTGACGGCATCGGCACGGGCCCTGGATTTTCCGTTAATCATCCATTCCGCCGCCGACTTCCGCTCCAGCAGCACCTGGCTTCCGCTTTTATCGGCCATAAAAATTTTATCCACGGCTGCCGTGTCCTCTACGGCAAAGTCGCGCAACTCCTCTTTGATGGTACTTCCGCTGTTGGTAAAATAAAAGTAGGCTGCAACTATGGCCAGTGTCATTAAAATAAAAAGTGCTATCCGGTTTTTTTTCATGTGAGGTGTTTTCTTATGGGCATGTAAATATCCTTGCGAACAGGATGGCCTGCCTCAGGAGGCAAATGATTTTTTTCTTTTCCATGTTTTAAATATGCCCAGCAACAGGATGAGCAGGATGGGCCCGGCGGTATTGACAACCATGAACAGGAATTTCTTTTCCGTCATGACCGTCTGATCAAGCATTCTTAATTTTATTTCCTTCGAACGAACACTGATCAGTCCGGAATCATCGCATAAATAATCCATGCAATTTAGAATGAAGTTTTTATTGCCGAACAGTTCTCCGGTATATTTATCATAACCCAGCGGATAAACGGCTCCGGTAGATTTACGGACATCGTTTTTAATGATATCCCCGTCAGACACCACAATCATTTTATTGGCCTTACTTTTTTCGGTAAAATGAAAATCCTGATTATTCATCAGCACAGGCGGTAACCGGTTCTGATACAGGGAGGTGAACTCGCCTTCGAGGAGCAGGGAAATGGTTTTATAGGATTGCCCGAACATTTTCGGGTCGGGCTCGTCCCGCATGATGCCGAGGTTAATCCGCACCGGGGCATTCATCACGCGGCTATAGCGGGAACTGCTTAGCAGCACCGTTTTTTTGATGGAAGGAGATCCCACTGCATCAATGGAACTGGCAAATTCACAACGGATGGCATTGAGGTTGTTAACGATGGGATGACGTGCAGAAGGGGTAAGCAGCGGAAAATAATACCAGGGCCTGAGTTCCTGCTGGGGCTGATTCCCGATATAGCCTTTGATCACGGGAATAGGCGCGGCCTGCAGATCGAGCACGAGGTCGTAATTGATTCGCGCCCCGTACCGGAAAAGGATGTCATCCAGGTTTAGCTGCAGGGCAGTGGCATAGGTTTCACCGGTGCGTTTCAGGCTGTCCATTTCTGCTTCCATGGCATCGATCAGCCACAATACCTTGCCTCCCTTCATAATGAACTGGTCGATGACAAATTTGTCTTTTTCATCAAAGGCGCTGTCGGGTTTGGCAATAATAAGGCCCTTGTAACTGTCGAGGGCTTTCAGGTTCTGGTTGATCACGACCTTGTCTACCCCGTAGGCGCCCGACAAACTGCGGGCGATGTCGGAAAGTTCCTTGTTTCCCAGCTCGCCCTGCCCGTTCAGTATGGCTACCTGGATGGGCATGTGCTGGGTGATTTTCCGGATCGTATTGGCGATGGCATATTCCAGTCCTTCCACGGAATGGTTCAGCATCTGTTCCGGTGAAGAGCCGATCTGGTCCTGCAGCAACTGCAGGCTGGCCTGCCCGGATAAATAAGAAAAAACAGCACCGGGGAAAATGATTTGCTGGGAGGATCCTTCCTTTGCTTTCTGTTCCAGGTTGGTAGGCTGAAGGCCCTGTTTGGCAAGTTGCTGATAAACCTTGTTCCGTTCTTTTTCATCCGGGGAAGCCGAAGGGTCAATAAATTCGTATTCAATATTTCCTTTTGCAAAGGCCCTCATTTCATCCAGCATTTCCTTGGTTGCATTACGCAAACGCTTGAACCCGGGTGGAAATTCCCCTTCGAGATATACCTTCACATAAACAACGTCTTTCAGGTTCTTCACCAGGTTGATGGTGGCCGGGGAGAGGGTGTACCGTTTTTCGGATGTGAGATCAAACCGGGTAAAAAGAAAGGACGAAACCACGTTCAGCATCACCACAATGGCCAGTGCCAGGACGAGTTGAAGGAGATTCTGCGTTTTCAGGTTTCTTTTTTTCACGCTGTCTGGTGTTGTCCGGGTTACCATTTCCGGCTTTCCAGCACGGTCCGGGTAAGGAGGATAAACAAGCTGATGAGGCTGAGGAAATAAATCACATCCCGTGTGTCGATCACGCCCCTGCTCATGGAGGCATAATGGGCGCTGATGCCCATCAGGTAAATCAGGTTGTTGAGTTTACCAAGCTCGGCCAGTCCGCTCAGGGATTCAAATCCGGCATAACAAATAAAGCACAGGAACAGGGCGATGATAAAGGCCACCACCTGGTTATCGGAGAGGGAGGAGGCAAAAACACCGATGGAAACAAAGCCTGCGCCTAATAAAACCAGGCCGGCATAGGACCCCATCACGGCGCCGGTGTCCACGTTACCTCTTGGAGCTGCAGCATAATAGACGGTTAAGAAATACAGGATGGTAGGAATCAAAGAGATTACCACGAGCGCCAAACCGGCCAAATACTTGGCCAGGATGAGCTGCAATTCCGTCAGCGGGCGGGTTAGCAGGAGTTCAATCGTACCGCTTTTTCTTTCCTCGGCAAAAAGGCGCATGGTAATGGCCGGCACCAGGAACATATACACCCAGGGGGTGACGATGAACAGGCTGTCAATGTTGGCATAGCCGCTGTCCGGGATATGAAAGCCGCTGTCGTTGAAAACCCAAAGGAACAAGCTGATCGTGAGCAGGAATACTACAATGACAACATAGCCAATCACGGAACTGAAAAAACTGTTGATTTCTTTTTTTAAGAGGGTATACATTCCGGCAGGAACTAATGGCTGCCAAAAGTAAAAAAATCAGGCGAATAATTGCCCTGTCGGTGAAGTCGGGCCGGGATTCACCGGGTCAAGGCTCCAGGCATCGGCCCGGGCGGCAAAAAGTTGACGGGCCTGCCGCCAGGTATCGGTAAAAAGTTGCGATTGCCGGTAGGCCTCCAGGTGATCTTCACTATCCCAGCGGCTTATTGTAAAGGCCAGATCGGGATGGGTGGTGTCGGATAAAACCTCTACGCCGTTGCAACCAGGGAACGCCCTGATGTCAGGGCACACGGATGAAAACAGGCGGAGAAAGTCGTTTCTTTTTCCCGGAAGCAGGGTGACTTTAACGATTCTGATGATCATGAAATTCAAGTCTGATGGTATCCCCCGTTTTAATGCCGAGCATCCTGGAGGCATTCCCGTTGTTGATGGCTATTTCCAGCATGCCCCCGGCATTTAACAGGCACAGTATTTCTCCGTCTTCCACTTCACTGTAATGTGAATATAAAGCAGCCTGTTCGATTTGTTCCCGTTTTAACAGGATCGTAAACGACCTGGATTTGCCTATGGCCTGGAAATTACCGGCATCGAGGTTCAATACGACATTTCCAAAATGATCGATGTAAATGACGGTGGTTCTGACCAGGTTACCTTCCAGCACAGCGTTAGGGATGTATTTAACGGTAAAGGTTTCGGTTTTTTCACCAACCTGGTACATATCCCCTCCGTTGGCCAGGTATGCCGCCGTCCGGGCCAGGATATGCGAGGTGTTTGTTTGACGCAGGGAGAGTGGCGCCTTGATCCTGACCATGTCCGCAGGCGGTTTGCTAAAAATCATGGAGAATATCCCGCTGTCGGGACCGATGTAATATTGTTTGTTCAGCAGGATGATGAGGATGGGAGCCAGCCCGACCTGGTGGTTTTCTATACTGATGAGGTGAACCGTTCCCGGCGGAAAATGTTTGGAAGCATGTTTGAAAATATAGGCCGCTTCCGTGATGTCATGCAGGGGGACTCCGTGCGTGATATCAACAATGGTTGCCGAACTGCAATCCGTCAGGATGGCGCCTTTGAGCGCTCCAACAAAGGAGTCCTTCAAACCCCAGTCGGTGGTCAGCGTAATCAGGGGCATCATTCAGCCTGCATTGCTCATGGATGCAAAATTACGGAATCCACCGGCATCTTTCAGCATGCGGTTCGGTTTTCTGAAAAATTGTACCAGTTCAGCCGGGCGCCTGCCTGCCGTCCCGAACCCGTTGTTGTCAGTGATGCCTGGAGACAGCCATGGTTCTGTTGACGGGGATCAGCCTCCGAAAACCTTTTTCAGCAAATCGGTAATCTGTGCCGCCGGGTCCTTCCTGATTTTCAGTTCTTCTTCCCCCAGAAGAAAAAACAGTCCGTCAAGCGCCTTACCGGTGGTATAGGCTGTAAGGTCTGGGTTTACTTTTTTGACCAGCGGTATTTTATTGTAGGCATCGGCCAGGCTTTTCCAGTAGCGTGTCACATTGACTTTTTCAATGGATTTGCTGATGACGGGTTTAAAGGCCGCCGTCAGTTCATCCTGTGTTTTGGCTTTCAGGAATTCCGTAGCCGCTTTGTCACCACCTCTTAATACGGCCAGGCCATCCTGGATGTTCATGTTTTTAATGGCTCCGGTAAAAATGGGAATGGATTTCCTGGCTGCATCTTCCGCGGCTCTGTTCAGGCTGAGGATAAAACGGTCGACTTCCTTGCCCAGGCCTATGCTGCGCAGGGTGTTTTCCATGTCCCTGGCTTCTTTGGGGAATGGGATTTTAATGGATGGATTTTTAAAAAAGCCGTCGGCTTTGGAAGCCAGGTTCCCTGCATTCGTGCCGCCAACAGTCAGGGCTTCTTTCAGTCCGCTGATGATCTCATCGTTTGTCAGGTTGGCGCCCTTGGTATTATTCAGGGTCTGCTGGCCTTTCTGGATGAGTTCCTGGAGGTTCTGTGCAGGGGAGGCCTGGAAACAGCCGAGCAGGAGGAGGATGCAGATGGTTTTTTTCATGGTGTAAGCAGGTTGCCGGGTTGACAGGGTATCAAGCATGGTATAAATGAACGCAGAAACCGGGTTATTCGTACCGGAGCGATTCAATGGGGTCCAGGCGGGCAGCTTTGGCGGCGGGATAATAGCCTGACAGAATGCCCACGCCCACGCACAGGGCAAGCCCGGAGAATATCCAGATCCAGGGGACAATAAACCCGCTGCTCAG
>CAYWHE010000127.1:0-11795 GCA_964458125.1 uncultured Flavobacteriaceae bacterium
GCCGTCATCACCATCAACACGCCGACCGTCACCGACAGTTCCCGTTGTGGTCCCGGTATTGTCACCCTGCTGGCTTCCGGCAACGGAACACTGAACTGGTACGCCTCGGCCACGGGAGGAAGCCCGGTGAATTCAGGTACTTCCTACGCCCCAAATGTAACCGCAACCACCACGTTCTATGTGGAAAACAGCGCCGGATCCGGTGTGCAGCATATAGGTCCCGCCGATGCGGGAATGGGAAACCAGTCCTATACGGTACCCAACAATTATGGAATTCAGTTTGACGTGGCCCAGACCATTACCCTGGAGACCGTGCATATATACCCTGGCACGGCCGGAACCGTTACCGTGAACCTGCGTCAAACCCTGGGTGGCCCCATTCTGAATACCGCCAGCATACCTGTCGTTGCAGGTGGCATTACACCCATCCCGCTGAACTTCGTGATAAACCCCGGTACCAATTACCGTCTTGAGCTGGAAAACACCAGTCCCCAATGCACACGAAATACGACAGGAGCAGTCTGGCCTTACACGTCACCGGGAGTGCCCGTTACCCTCACGGCCAACCTGACGCCCAACCAGAATACATCAGGAGCATATTACTTCTTCTACGACTGGGAGGTCAGTACCGGTTGTAAAAGCGTGCGCGTACCTGTAACGGCAACCGTAAACGCCGTTCCCCCGGTTCCCGTCATTACCCCTTCCGGAAACATACTGACTTCCTCGGCTTCAAGCGGCAATCAGTGGTACCTGAATGGCAACATGCTTCCCGGTGAAACCGGTCAGAACCTGGTGGCCGCCGTGCCCGGCTCCTATACGGTAACGGTTACCGATCCAAACGGATGCTCCTCCACATCAGCAACTTTTGTTTACACCTTCCTGCAACAACCCGCGGGAACCGGGATGTCCTGGATGGTTTATCCAAATCCGGGCAATGGACTGCTGACGATGATATTCAGCCAGACCGGCCAGGAGCGTTATACCCTGCTGGTGACGGATATGGCCGGCAAGGTCCTGGTTGAAAAACGGGTTCAATCTTCCACCGCCGGACAAGTTCTGGATGTAACCTCCCTGGCGGCCGGCATGTACTTCATTCAGCTGGAAGGAGGAGGATTTATGGAAAGACAAAAGCTGGTTCTGCAGCGTTGAAACCGGAGATGATAACTAAAGAAGGGCCCCAATGATGCAGGGCCCTTTTTTCATTCAATTCGACTTGACTTTTACAAGGACAAAGTCCGAAGTGAAAGTCGTAGTCGAATGAATCCCGGTCGCGAAAAGAATCGGGATGGATACAGGGCTCACCCTGGGGTTCATACCCTTGATTTTCTGAACATGATGTAATGAAGAATGCCGTCCTCCAAATAACCACGGGGATCCTTCACCTCAAAACCGAATGATTCGTAAAAAGGCCGCAGATAGGCCTGGGCCCCGATGCGGATGGGCGCATTACCAAAGGTCTCCTCCATGCAGGACAAGGCCTTTTCAAGCAGTTGACGTCCTGTTCCCCTGCCACGCATATTCAGATCGCTGACCACGCGCCCGATGGAAGCTTCCGGGTAACTGACGCCGGGATGCACCAGCCGGGCGTAACAAACCAACTTCAACGCCTCATTATAACCCAGCAGGTGATGGGAATGGATATCCTTTCCGTCGGCATCGAGATAGGCGCAATGCTGTTCAACCACGAATACTTCCTGCCTCAGCCTCAGCGCATCGTAAAGTTCGGAGGCCGATAGTTCCGGAAACGGCTTAAAAATCCAGTTGATATGCATGGGGTTAATGTTCCGCAAATGTATTATTTCCCTGTAAAATCCGGAAAATACCACAGGGAAGAAACCCTGTTGACTGGTTACGTTAACCGGAACATTTTGCGGAGTAATTTATATATTTACAGCGCCATACATCAGCCGGAATATTCAGATACCTGTTGAAGAGGAATATGCAAATTGACTATGGTAAAAGAATTAACTCGATCCTAAAAACTTCAGAATTTAAACTATGATAGACCAGGACTTAGGCATCGGATCCCGGCTGCATCACCCGGAATTCGGGGATGGCGTGGTGATCAATGTGAAAACCAAAACCTATACGGTGGTTTTTTTCCAGCGGGGACAGATTGAAATATCAAAAACCTATAATGCGCTTGAACTCATTGAAGCGGTGGAACCTGATACCGACCTGGTGTCCATGGCCGACATTGAACGCTCCTTAATTAACATCATTAAAAAGTACTCCGATATCCAGGAAACCGTTCCCATGGGCAACCGTTGGCTGGGTGGTAAAATCATTATGCAGCCGGGCGATACGGGTATGAAACCCAAGGAAGTACCCATCGATGTGTTTTTCAATAAAATCATCATGCTTCGCGACCGGTTGAGGGTGATGGAACAGCGCATCAATGCCCATGACAAACTGACCGAAGAAGACAAGGTGAACCTGCAGCAGTACCTCACACGCATTTACGGAAGCCTCACCACTTTCAATGTGCTTTTTAAAAATAACGAGGATCATTTTATCGGGGAAAAGGGCAGCAGGGAATAGCGCCAGGCCGGAGGCCGGGGTCATGGAATTCCGTTAACCCGGATGCGTTTCCAGGTAGCGCAGTATATTTTTCTCCACCCGTGCGAGGATATCGGAGGTAACCGATTTTTCAAAGGAACGTCCGGTGATTTTCTCAAACAGTTCGATATAACGCGAGGAAACTTCCAATACTATTTCATCATCCATTACGGGCACCAGTTGTCCTTCGAGCCCCTGGAAATGATGCTGGATCAGCCACTGACGCAGGAATTCCTTGCTCAGTTGCTGTTGGGGTTCTCCCCGGATCTGCCGGGCCTGATAACCTTCTGCGTAAAAATACCTGGAAGAATCGGGGGTGTGGATTTCATCAATGAGAACGATTTTATCGCCTGAATGACCGAATTCATACTTGGTATCCACCAGGATCAATCCTTTTTCCGCAGCCATTTCACTGCCTTTCCTGTACAGGAGGCGGGTATATTGTTCCAATACCTCGTAATCATCCCTGGATACAATTCCTTTCCGGATGATTTCCTCCCGAGAAATGTCTTCGTCATGACCGTGGTCGCTTTTGGTGGTTGGAGTAATGATGGGTTCGGGCAGCGGATCATTCTCTTTCAGTCCATCCGGTAAAATCACTCCGCAAAGTTCCCGTTTGCCGGAGGCATAAGTCCTCCAGGCATGTCCGGCCAGGTAACCCCGTATGACCATTTCCACCTTATAGGGATCGCACAGCCTTCCAATCGTCACATTGGGATCTGGTGTAGCCAGCACCCAGTTGGGAACGAGGGATGCAGTTTCATGGAGAAAATGAGCGGCAAGCTGGTTCAGAACCTGGCCTTTGTAGGGAATGGTTCGTGGAAGGATGACGTCAAAGGCCGAAATTCTGTCGCTGACCACCATGACCAGCAGCTTATTTTCAATACGGTACACGTCCCTGACCTTCCCTTTATAAACGGCGGTTTGGCCTGGAAAATGAAAGTCGGTGGCGGCTATCGTCTGTTCAGAGGTGTGGATCATGACGGAATTTTAGAGGCCATGAAGATACAAAATTGCAGCGAACACCTGAGGGGAATGTTCTTTCATGTGGCATAAGGGCATGAAAAAAAGAGTATTTTTGAAAAAAAATTACCCGCATGAAATCCACAGCCGTTTTCCATATTACCCTGGTAATCCTGTTCGTCCGGATTCCGCTTTTGCACGCCCAGCAGCAGCATTCCTGTTGTTCCAAACCGTCCACCACGGCTTTTGCCATGCTGGGTGCGGACCCTTCGTTTAAGGCTTCGCATGAAGCGCCCCTGCCGTTTCATTTTATACCTTCTTCGGGGAAAATGATCACCGTGACCTCTCCGGATGGAAAGAATGCATCGGGTTTTGAAATTAAAGCGACTGTTCCATCGAAAAACTTTCTGTTTGTATTCCAGGAATGGTGGGGACTGAATGATTACATCCGGCAGGAGGCGCAAAACCTGGCTGAGGAGTTGGGAAATGCAACGGTCATTGCCATTGATTTATACGATGGACGCGTGGCCACCAATGCCGATGATGCCGGGAAATTTATGCAGGAAACCAAGGAAGAACGGATCCGTACCATCATCCAGGCTTTTATTGCCTATGCAGGTAAGGATGCCCGTATCCAAACCATTGGCTGGTGTTTCGGGGGGGGCTGGAGCCTGCAGGCGTCTTTGATGGCCGGTTCCAATGCCGGGGGATGTGTAATGTATTATGGCATGCCCGAAAAGGACAGGGAGAAATTAAAAAAACTGAATGCCCCGGTGTTGGCCATTTTTGCTTCCCGGGACAATTGGATCACCCCTGAAATTGCGGCTGCATTTGAAAAGGACATGAAGGAAACGGGGAAATCGGTGACAGTTAAATCCTTCGATGCCGATCATGCTTTTGCCAATCCGAGCAATCCCAAATTCAACAAGGAAGCGATGGAACAGGCGCATGGGATGGCTGTCGGGTTTTTACGGGAGCATCTGAAATAATAAACGCAAGAACTGATTTCCTGTTACCGCCGAATAGCCGGGAGTATATAAAAAGACAACACTCAAACCCGGAAACAGCTGCGGCTGACTTAAAGTAATCCGGCCGTTTGGAGGCATTTTTCCATTTGTACCTGTAACCGCCTGGCTTCCAGGGCCGCTTTTTCAGCGAAGTCTGTTCCGGATGATGCATAAATGATCTGCCGGGAAGAGTTGACCAGCAACCCGCATTGTTTATTCATCCCGCAGCGGGAAACCTCCTCGAGGCTTCCGCCCTGTGCGCCAATTCCGGGTACCAGTAAAAAATGACCGGGGATTAATTTTCGTATATGTAAAAAGTGATCGGCGCGGGTGGCGCCTGTTACGTACATCAGGTTGTTTTCCGTACCCCATTCCTTCGATTTCAGGATTACGGTCTCGTAGAGTTCTGCATTATCCCGAACCGGCAGTGTTTGAAAATCCATGGCCCCGGGATTTGAGGTCAGGGCCAGCAGAATGACCCATCTGTCCCGGAATCCGAGAAACGGAGTAACCGAGTCCGCTCCCATATAGGGCGCAACCGTAACGGCATCAAAGTGAAAATAGTCAAAAAAAGTTTTTGCATATAGGGCGGATGTGTTGCCTATATCTCCCCGTTTGGCATCGGCTATGGTGAACTGGTCCGGTGGAATCACCTTCATTGTTTTTTCAAGGCTCTCCAGTCCCTTTGGACCGCGACTTTCATAAAAGGCCAGGTTGGGCTTATAGGCCACGCAGAAATCTTTGGTGGATTCAATGATCTGCCGGTTGAATTCAAAAACAGGGTCCTCGTATTTCTGGAGATGGTGAGGAATTTTAGCTATGTCGGTATCAAGACCAATGCATAGATAGGATTTCTTTTTCAGGATGTTTTTAAAAAGTTCTTCTTTTGTCATATGCGTTTGGGATTGGACAAAAAATCAACAAATGAACTGATCCGGGATGATGCTTTCCTGGTTAACGTTCCCGGCCCGGGTACCGGACCATCAAACGGTCTCCTTCATGCGCTCCGCATTCTCGGCCAGTTGCAGGGCATCGATGAAATCCTGTATGTTGCCATTCATCAGCGCGGGAAGGTTGTAGGTGGTGAGGCCGATCCGGTGATCGGTCACCCGGCTCTGGGGGTAATTGTAGGTCCGGATTTTGGCTGAGCGGTCCCCGGTTGAAATCATGGTTTTCCTCTTTTTCGACATTTCCTCCATTCGCTTGTTATACTCCACCTCGTATATTCGTGTGCGCAATACCTGCAGGGCCTTATCGTAATTCTTCAGTTGGGATTTCTGGTCCTGGCATTGCACAACAATGCCTGTGGGAATGTGGGTGAGCCGGACAGCTGATTTGGTCGTGTTTACGGATTGTCCCCCCGGGCCGGAAGAACAAAAGGTGTCGGTCCGGATATCGCTTTCCCTGACATCAACATCCAGTTCGTCCGCTTCGGGCATCACCACGACCGTTGCCGCCGAAGTATGCACGCGGCCCTGGGTTTCCGTCTGGGGCACGCGCTGGACCCGGTGTACACCCGATTCATATTTCAACTGCCCGTAAGCCTTGTTGCCAATCACATTAAAAATGACCTCCTTGAACCCGCCGTTGGTTCCGTCATTATAATCGACCAGCTCGGTTTTCCATCCCCGGCTTTCACAGTACCGGGTGTACATGCGGTACAGATCGCCGGCAAAAATACTGGCTTCATCACCTCCGGTTCCGGCGCGAATTTCGATAATGGCGTTGCGGCTGTCCTCGGGGTCGGAAGGAACCAGCAGGAGCCTGATTTCATCTTCCAGTTTTTCCCTCAGCGGGATGAGTTCCTCCAGTTCGGATTTGGCCATTTCCCTGAAATCGGGATCTCTTTCGTTGGAGATCACATTCCTGGCATTTTCCATATTGCTCAGGACATTCTTGTAAATTTCATATACGTCCACCACTTCCTGCAGCTCTTTGTAGGATTTATTGAGACTGGCATAGCGCTTCAGATCCTGCATGATAGCAGGACTGCTTAACTCCACTGCAATCTCTTCCCAGCGTTGTTTAATTGATTCGAGCTTATCAAGCATTTGCCATTTTATTTTTGGAATACAAAGGTAGTAAAAATGCGCGAGAAGCCTTATGCAGGTTGTGATGCTTTGGTAAAGTGGAGCGATCCGGATCCGGCAGCCTGGACAACACGGACTTGACGGCGGGGTCATGGTTTTGACCTCTCACTATCACAAAATAAAAGGATGCGGCATACGAGCTGTAGGTTCACCGTGAAAGGGCAAGGCAAATACTAGAATTTTTCCTTCAATCTTAAAAAATAATCTTCAAAGTACCGGTAACTGAATGTGCAAACGAGGATGGAAAAACCAAGGGCAAGAAGACCCCTGATCAGTTGGCTGGAAAACTGGTCAACCGCTGGAAATGCATATCGCCAACCCAGTTCCACAAATTGAATGCAGATGGGATGCAGTAAATACAATCCATAGGTTATCCTGCCAAGTGAGGCAAGTAGTTTCCAGTCACCGTATTTTTTAATGGAATGATCCGAAAAATTCTGTTCCAGGATAATAAAGATGAAAAATAAGGATTCAAAAATTCTGACGAATACACTGAAGGTTGTTATTTTTTGTAATGTCCCTTCGTAAATCAGCAACGTAAAGCCAAGCAAATAGGCCAGGACAATAGGCGCCCGTTTGATCGCTTTTAATTTTGGAAGGAAATGTTGGTTGTACAGGCATAAATAAGCCGCATATCCACCGATGGCCAGGTCATTAATAACTGAAAGGGTGTGAAAATATAAAACCGTTCTTTCATGCTCATGAACCAAACGGAAAAAAAGGCTTGCCAGGATAACCGCAGGAAAAATAAAGCGGTAGTATTTCACCGGAATAAACCTGAACAGCAGGGGCCATACCAGGTAAAATTGTTCTTCTATGGCCACGGACCAGGTGATGGAAATCATGGCGACATTCTGACCCGGGAATAAATTTATGGCCCTGATGATATCAAAATTACTTAAAAAGATAAAGTGCATCCATGTTGCATACACATATTCAAAGGAAACAAGGCCTAAAACCTCTTTAAGGCTGGGGTATAGGATCAGGGTGAAAATAATGACCGCATAATATAACGGCCATATTCTCAGGGCTCTTCTGATGTAAAAAAAATGAACTTTTATTTTTCCCGTTTGTATTATTTCACGTAAAATAAGATAAGTAATCAGGAAGCCGCTCAATACAAAAAAGAAGGAAACCCCTAATGCTCCGTTACACAGGAAGGTGATCAGTTTTGATATGAAATCGTCTGACCTCAGGTCAAATGCCGGACGAAAGGCATGCTGGCAGAATACCAGAAAAAAGGCAAAGAATCGGAGGGTGTCAAGTGATTTAAAAAAGATTTTTTGGGTGGTCATGGGAGCTGATCTTATTCCTGGCCTTTCTTTTTTAAATCAGGGCCTGATCAGGAAATGTATTCTAAATCACCATCAGGAGCGTAAATGCTTAGTTTTTTTCCGGTATGCGCTTCACAGTGGCCGATGATCTGTGCATCGAGCCGGAACTCTTTGCAAAGACCCAGGATTTCCGGTGCCACATCCGGTGTGGTATATAGTTCCATCCGGTGCCCCATATTAAACACACGGTACATCTCTTCCCAGGGTGTGCGGGATTGCTGGCGGATAAGCTGAAAAAGCGGGGGAACGGGGAACAGGTTATTTTTGACTATATGAAGGTTGTCAATAAAATGCAGGATTTTGGTCTGACCGCCACCGCTGCAATGAACCATGCCATGTATGTGTTGGCGGAACAAATCGAGTATCTTTTTAATAACAGGGGCATAGGTGCGGGTAGGTGATAAAACAAGTTTTCCGGCCGTGATGCGGATCGAATCCTGATCATGACCCTGTTGTTCCCGGCTCACCAGTTTCCACCTGGTATCTTTTATTTCAATCAGATCGGTGAGGGACATGTTGCCGGAGTATACAAACCGTTCATCAGTCGTTTCATCATATGTTTCCGGGTACCGGATGCCGGTTGCCTGGTTGAAAACATCGTGGCGTGCCGAAGTGAGCCCGTTACTGCCCATACCGCCGTTGTATTCCGTTTCATACGTAGTTTGTCCACAGGATGACAGTCCGATGATGACATCTCCTTCGGCAATGCGGCTGTTATCGATGACATCATCCCTTTTCATCCGGGCTGTTACTGTTGAATCCACGATCACGGTCCTTACCAGGTCGCCAACATCGGCTGTTTCTCCTCCGGTGGTATGAATGGAAATCCCATGCTGATTCAGGGATGCCACCAATTCTTCGGTGCCTTCAATGATGGCTGCAATGACTTCACCCGGTATGCGGTGTTTATTCCGGCCAATCGTGGAGGATAGCAGGATGTTCGTGGTGGCGCCCACGCAGAGCAGGTCATCGGTATTCATCACCAGGGCGTCCTGGGCAATGCCTTTCCAAACCGAGAGGTCACCGGTTTCCTTCCAGTAAGCATAAGCGAGTGAAGATTTGGTGCCGGCTCCGTCGGCATGCATGATGTTGCAGAAAGCTTCATCGCCACATAAAAAGTCAGGAACGACCTTGCAGAATGCCTTTGGAAAAAGTCCTTTATCCAGGTTTCGGATGGCCTGGTGTACGTCCTCCTTTTTGGCGGAAACCCCACGGGCCGCATAGCGTTCAGGTTTTTCGGTGTTCATCAATGGAAATCCAGGCGTCAGTATGCAAAGGTGCAAAAAAAAACAGCCCCGGATCATCGAACCGGGGCTGCCTTTTGAAATTAATCCACTATTGTTTAGGAACAAATGTCGTATTCAGTACTTTGAACTCCGTCCAGCGGTTCAACTGGTTGGCTTTTTCAAAGTCTGCTTTGTTGAGTTTTTTGATGTATTCTTCGGTCAGCACATCGCCTGCTTTAAAGGGAGCGAATTCGGCATCCATTGGAGGTTGCGGGATCACGCGGGGGTTGGTTTCGCCCATTCCTTCCCATTGCAGCCTGTCTTTGTCAACACCGGCCTTGATCAGGTAATCCACAACGGATTTTGCGCGCCTGTTGGACAGATCAACGTTGTATTTATCATCAGCCCGGAAGTCGCAATGTGAACGTATGCTGATGGTAATCGTCGGGTTTTCATCCAGTACCTTGATCAGCTTATCCAGCTCGGTTTTGGATTCGGGACGAAGCGTGGCCTTGTCGAGGTCATAATAAATATCTTTCAGCTCAATCGGGGTCTTGGTAGATTTCAGCGGGAAGTCGAAGTCTCCAATAAACTCTTTGGTCTCATCCAGGCCAACGGTAGATACTTCGAGGAATTTGGTCAGGTAACCGGTATAGGATGCGGAAACCTTATATTTTACTTCCGGTTTCAAATCGTAACGGTAGGTGCCGTCTTCGCCTGTAACCACGCTCAGGTTGGTTCCATCGCTGCCGAATAATTCCACTTTGGCACCGGCTATGCTTTCTTTCGTATCGGTATCATACACACGGCCCTTGATCCAGAAAACCGGGGGAGGCACTTCAAAGGTGTATATATCATCCTGGCCGGCCCCGCCTTCACGGTTGGAGGAAAGGTAACCGGTGGTTTTGGAATCCCAGATCATGGAGAAATCATCACCTGCGGAGTTGACGGGAGACATCAGGTTAACTGGTTCGGACCATACACCTCCTTCGTTGACAGAGGAGAAAATATCCAGGCCACCCATTCCCGGTCGCCCGTTGGAGGAGAAATAAAATTTACCGTTGGAAGCCACGACAGGAAACATCTCATCTCCTGCAGAGTTGATGGATGCGCCAAGGTTTACCGGGGCGCCCCAGGAACCGTTCTCCTTATTATAGATGCTCATCCAGATATCTTTTCCGCCCAGGCCTCCCGGCATGTCGGAAACGAAATACAGCGTGTTGTCATCAGCCGAAAGGGCAGGCTGACCGGTGGTATAATCGTCACCGTTGATGGAAATGGACTCCGGATCACTCCAGGTGGTTCCGTTCAGGGTAACTTTATAGATATGACCGATATAGGGCTTGTTCTTCACTTTTGGAACGCGTGACAGGTACAGGGTTGTTCCTTTGCTGTCAATGCAGGCAGCGCCATCACTGGCATCGGAGTTAATGGTGGAGGAAACCAGAACAGGAATGCTCCATTTTCCGTTGTTATCCTTGGTGGTTTTAAACAGGTCAAAGAACTTCTCGCCGACCCAGTTATCATTATTATCACCGGTTGATTCTTCCCTGGAAGAGGTGAAAAACATGGTGTTTTTATCGGCAGGGTTCAGGAATTCACCAAAATCATAATATTTGGTGTTGATCGGTGTGAAATTATTAACCTTGAACCGGGTCGGTTTGTCCTTCCATCCCTGGGCGGCCTGGCAGGACTGAATGGCCTGGTCCGCTTTGGGGTCGGAGGGCTGCTTGGTTTTATAGTTGTTGTATTGTACGATGGCCTCATCGTATTTGCCGCTGGCTTTCAGGGCATCTCCAAATTGAAAAATGGCATTGTCGTCAGCATATCCGCCTTTTATAGCTTTTTCATACCAGTTGGCAGCCTCCTTGAAATTGGATATGTTGCGGTAACATTCGGCACATTTATAGGCGGCTTCCGCTTTAACCTGCTTGGTTTTTTTGGTGTACGCTTTTTTATAGAGATCGATGGCCTTTGAATATTCTGCATTATTGTAGGCTTTATCAGCCTTTGGCAGTTTACTCTTTTTCTGTTTTTGAGCATCTGCCGGAGCCGCAAAAACGAATGCAAGGATCAGCGCGATAAAAAAACCTGTTTGTTTCATATCAGATGGATTATGTCTTTTGTTTAGGTAGAAAATTTAATGAAAGGCAAAGGAAAAAATTTTTTTCTTTAAAACAAAAAAATACAAAAAAATACAGGGATATTTTAGACCCAAACAGAACATTCACCTGAAATAAGTTGAATTTAAGGAAATTCAACGACAGAATTGATAATTTTCAGGGGCTGTCCGGTTCCAGGGAGGAAAAAACGATTACATGCCGGGAGCCGAAAAAAAATCCCGCTGCCGGGAGCGGGATTTGACTGATTCCGGATGGATTACCGGATGGAGACCATTTCCCGGTATTTGGGCAAAGGCCATGAATCATCGTCGATAAGCATTTCCAGTTTATCCACGTGGTAACGGATGGGGTCAAAGTACGCTTTCACCTTATCACAATAAACAATGGCTTTTGAACGGGTATCGGAGATGATATTGGCTTTTTTCCTGGCATCGATCATTTTTTCCACGTTGGCCTTAATCGCGGTGATATGCCCTGAGATTTCCCGGATCAT
>CAYWHE010000128.1:0-11771 GCA_964458125.1 uncultured Flavobacteriaceae bacterium
GCCGGACGGTTTCCATTCCTTCCCATCAGCTGGCGGATGGAATTTATTTTGTAAACGTAACCGCCGCAAGGAAACAGGCCCTGAAGAAAGTTTCCGTTTTCAGGCAGCGTTGATAAAAAAACGAAATCCTTTTCTCCCGGGAAAGGGCTGGTCTTAACCTGCTGACTAAACCCGTTTTATTGATCCTGCATCCGATTTCCCGCAGGAAAAAAAATCACGCAGACACCACCGGCTTAGCCTTCCAGTTCCCTTACCGCCAGGTATGCCATCAAGCCCATTCCGGTCAGCAGGGCATCTTCATCGATGTTAAACGCCGGGGTATGTACGGAAGCCGTTATTCCTTTGGCTTCATTCCGGACGCCAAGGCGGTAAAAGCAGGCCGGAACCTGGTGGGAATAAAAGGAAAAATCCTCGGCGGCCATCCAGATATCCAGGTCCACGACATTTTGCCTGCCGAGGTAATCCACGGCATGCTTTCGTGCGGAGGCCGTCAGCTTTTCTTCATTGATCAATACGGGGTATCCCCTTACCAGGTTGAATTCACATTTCCCGCCCATGGATTCTACAAGTGTTTCAGCCATGCGCTTCATTTTTTGATGCGCATCATTCCGCCACTTTTCATCCAGCGTGCGAAAGGTACCTTCCAGCGTCACTTCATCCGGGATGACATTGGTGGCACCGTTGGCCGTCACTTTTCCAAACGACAACACGCTGGGCATGATGGGGTTCGCATTCCGGCTGACGATCTGCTGAAGGGCCACCAGCAGGTGGGCAGTGATCAGGACCGGGTCCGTATTCAGGTGGGGCATGGCTCCGTGTCCGCCTTTGCCCTTAACCGTTACATACAGTTCATCGGTGGAGGCCATATAGACACCCGAACGGAAACCCACCTTACCGGTTTCGATAAAAGGCATGACGTGTTGTCCCAAAATGCCTGCAGGCACAGGGTCCCGCAAGGCCCCTTCCCGGATCATCAGCGAGGCGCCGCCGGGGAGCTTTTCTTCACCGGGCTGGAAGATCAGCCGGACCGTACCTTCAAACTCATCCCGCAGCGACTGCAGAATTCCCGCCGCGCCCAGCAGGGAACTGGTATGCACATCGTGCCCGCAGGCATGCATCACACCCGGCCGGGTTGATTTGTACGGCACCTCATTGGTTTCCTGTATGGGCAGGGCGTCCATGTCGGCCCGGAGGGCGATCATTTTCTTTTCCGGATTTTTTCCACGGATATGGGCGATCAGTCCCGTTCCGGCTACCTGGTCGCGGAAGGAAATGCCGTCATCGGCCAGGCGGGAGGCCACATACGCCATGGTTTTGTATTCCTGGAACGAAAGCTCCGGGTGCATGTGCAGGTGCCGGCGGATATCCGTCACCTCCCGCAGTTTCGCGGTTGCGAGGGCTTTGATTTTTTCTGCAATCGACATATAGGGGTCAGGGTTATTTTCCCAGGATCATTTTAATGCCCAGGATGATGATGACCGCACCGAATACGCGCTTCACGGTATCGGCCGGCAGGGAAATGGAGAGCCTGGAACCGAAGTAACTGCCGATGATAAAACTCAGGCACAGGATACCGGCCACGCGAAAATCCACATGCCCGCCTTTGTAATAATTATAAACGGCCAGTATGCCAATGGGCGGCAGCATCATGGCCAGCGAGGTGCCCTGGGCCGCATGCTGGCTCATGGAAAAAAAATAAACGAGGCATGGAACGATGATCAGCCCGCCGCCGATGCCGATAAAACCGCTGAATACGCCGGCCACGATACCGATGACCAGGATGAGGATGATGGAACTCATGGAAGTTGATTTTTGCATGGGAATACCAGGACTAAGGACGGATCAAAATTAAGATGATATGAATGCGATGCGCCATACGCTTTTTATTTTCTGCGGGAATTTCCTGTTCCGGCAGGCAGCAAACAAATGATCCGGAAGGCATGAGCCGGAGCCGGATCATCTGTACAGCAGTGAATACACCGCCGGCCCGTATCCCTGAACCTGAGGGCCGCTCCTGCACAACCGGCAACAACCCGAAGGCCGCCGTTTGACGCCGGCAACATTAATCCGCATCTTCCGAATGCCCTTTGATGGCGCCTGCGGGTTTTCCCGTGCGCCACATCTTATCCTCCTCCTCGAGCTGCTTCTTCATTTCATCGGACATTTTATAGTTTTCAATTTTTGCAAGATCGGGCTGGCCGGCATTGACCCAGGCCGTATACCAGAAACTGCCCACGGCCAATATGGAGGCCTGCATCCTGCGCTCCACCTGTCCGTTGAGCATTTTGTCAAAAGCTTCGGAATAAACCCGGGAATACGTCTTTACCGTGGCGCTTCCCCGTTGTTCATAGGCGTACTTCTGATCGGCCGGGAACCGGTTGTTGAGCTCCCGCTCCAAACCAAGCACGGAATCATGAGCGGCATAACTCGCTTTTAAGGCTTCCCAGACCGACACCTGGGGTTTCGCCAGGTAAACCGCGCGACCGGTAAAATAATCGTATTTATCCCCGAACAATTCGGGAATGCGGGATTCCCAGAATCCGTGTATGCCATGCTGCCCGGTCATCTGTCCGTTGTAATTTTCCGTACTGTGCAGGGGTACATGGGCGTCGGCAATATAATGCCCGATATCGGCGGACAGGTACAGGATCTTTTCCGCATCCTGGTCCCGGAATGCCCTGGTCAGCCGGCCGAGCATGGTATTCACCCACCAGGGCACAATGCCGTATGCATTCAGGCTGTCCTCCCCGTATTTCTTCACGGCATCGTTCCAGTAAATCGGGAGGCTGTCGAAGGGGTGTTCCCCGTAATGATCGGCATCGAGGTAATGCCTCGGGGCTTCTTCCTTGTAAGCATACCTTCGCTTATCCGGGTCCACCGCGTGAACGGTGATGTATTCGATGTGTCGTTTATAAAAGCCGATCATTTCGGGCGGCAGGGTGAACACGGCCATCCGGTTTATTTTCTGGTGACCCCAGAACCCCCAGGCGTATACGTATGTGACAGCGGGTATTCCGGTTACCAGCAGAAAAACGAACAGGGCCGCAAGGGCTTTGGTTGTTCCGGAAGGTCTTTTCATGAAACCCCGGGTTCAGGCATTTTCAAGGACGGCCAGGTTCACGAGGGTATCGCCTTTCAGCACCGGGATGACGGTGGTCTGGTTGGGGGTCAGGCAATAGATGATGTCCTCTTCGATGTTCAGTTTTTCCAGCCTCAGGCGGTGTGACGATTCCGACAGGAAACCGAACATGTCATTTTTGGACAACAGGTACAGGTATTCGGCCGTGATGGCGGAATCGCGGTTGATGGAAAAGTCGAAATCATTTTTCAGCCGGTACACCAGTGCTCCGGCAAACATGGTATCCTCCATGTTCACGGTGTTTTTCCAGCCCGAACACAGGCAGATGATGTTGCGGTCCTGTTCGCGCAGCCAGTTCACCAGCACATCGAGGTTCAGGAAGGAACCGATGACCACCTGGTAAGCGCCTTTGGCGGCTTCGATGGCGCGGGTGCCGTTGGTGGTGGTGAGGGCGATGTCGCGGCCTTTTACGACGGGGTCCATGTAGCTGAAGGGGGAATTGCCCAGGTCGAAGCCTGCCAGCATCTCCCCGTTGCGTTCGGCCCCCACCAGGTAACCCTTAGCCTTATACGTAAAACTTTCCTCCCTGGAGAGCAGGGGCACCACGCTGCTGGCGCCATACTCAAACGCCACGCAGATGGAAGAGGTGGCGCGCAGGATATCGATCACCACGACAATGCTCCCGGCAGGGTCGTAATGATCGAATAACAGTGGAGACAGGCAAACATCGATGGTCCTTTTTCCGGTAGCTGTCATAGTCGTATGAATTTGTGCGGGGCGGTCAGTTTTTATAAAACGGGATTTTCACCACCCTGGCTTTTAGTTTTTTATCGCGGACGGCAATGAAAATTTCCGCTCCTTCGGCGGCGAATCCGGGTTTTACATAACCCATGCCGATGGCTTTCTGCAGCGACGGCGACTGGGTGCCGGAGGTCACCACACCGATGCTGCCTCCCTGATCATCCAGGATCACATAGTCGTGGCGGGGAATGCCTTTGTCCACCATTTCAAAACCCACCAGCTTCCGGGCCACACCCTGCTGCTTCTGCTGTTGCAATGAGGGGGCATTGGTGAAGTCCTTGGTGAATTTGGTGATCCAGCCCAACCCGGCTTCAATGGGCGAGGTGGTGTCGTTGATGTCGTTGCCGTAGAGGCAAAATCCCATTTCGAGGCGCAGGGTGTCGCGTGCGCCCAGCCCGATGGGTTTGATACCGAACTCCGCACCGGCGGCAAAAACGGCATCCCATATTTTCTTCGCATACTCGTTCCCGAAATAAATCTCGAAGCCGCCCGCTCCCGTATAACCGGTGGCGGAGATCAGCACATCGGGGCAGCCGGCCAGTTCGCCTTTGGTAAAACTGTAGTAGCTGATGCCGGCCAGGTCCACGGCGGTGAGCTTTTGCAGGGTGGCAAGCGCTTTCGGACCCTGCACGGCCAGCAGGGAGGTCCGGTCGGAAATATTATGCATCTCCACGTTTTTGGTGTTATGCTTCATGATCCAGTCCCAGTCCTTTTCAATATTGGAAGCGTTCACCACCAGCATGTAGGATTTTCCGTCGAGCCGGTACACCAGCAGGTCGTCCACAATGCCGCCGGACTGGTTGGGAAGGCAGGAATACTGGGCCTTTCCATCGGTCAGCTTCGAGGCATCGTTGCTCGTCACGCGCTGGATCAGGTCCAGGGCGTTATCACCTTTTAAAATAAATTCCCCCATGTGGGAAACATCGAACACCCCCACTCCTTTTCTCACGGTTTCATGTTCGGCATTGATTCCCTCGTACTGGATGGGCATGTTGTAGCCGGCAAACGGGGCCATTTTGGCGCCCAGGGCCACGTGCACATCCGTTAATGCAGTTGACTTCATACAGGTTTAAAAATTTTTTGCAAGATAGGTAAATTTCCTCAAACTGGCTGCAAAATCAAACAGCTGTCAAACCATTGATTTCGAACTAATTTATTTGCAATTACGAAATGAAATTTCCTGCGAATATTCCCGGTTTTCTATTATCTTTACCATCCTCATACAGGCGATGAAAAAACGGATATTTCCTGAACCTTCATCCTTTGGTTCCCTTTTTCTGAAGAAGCGATATTTCCGGTTCACGAAGCCCTGTACAATAATCACCGGTATGAATTGTACGATCATTAAAAAACTAAAATCATGAAGACACCAATCATCCTGCTGACCATCCTGGTTTTGGGCCTTTCAGCACGTGTGTCAGCCCAGCAGGAATGGGCCAGGGTACCCTCACCGCTCGATACCCTGAATGGATATTACGCCTACAACCTGAGAATAAATAAACACGGTGATCTTTATGTGTTTATAAAATCAGCGAAAACCGATATTCTTCTCCGTCAAAACGGGGTCTGGCAAAAGTTGAATATACCGGATTCGATCGCGCTGAACAGCAGTATTTTATTTGATACTTCAGGCGCTGCCTGGTTTATGGATTTGAAAACAAACCTGTACAGACATGACGGAACAAACCTGACGGCTTTTATCAATCCCAATCCCTTAAACGATTACACCGGTTTTGGCAAACTCTCCATGGCACCCGATCAATCCATCTGGGGGCTTTATTACCTGCTGGATACGCTGACGATGGACAACACCACCTACTTTGTGCACTTCAGCAACGGCGCCTGGACGGAATTTAACCTGGTCAATGCCAACATTCCGCTTCAACGAATCAACCTGATCCAGGCGGATTCAAACCGGCTCTGGATGTCGGCTTATTACAGTTACCAATCCGATACGTTATTTTATTACCTGCAGGCGGGTCTTGTTTACCCGGTTACACGGCAGGATGTAGGCGCTCAACCCCAATCGCAGGTCAACAACTTCGACATCAACACGATTATTCTGGATGATAACGGCCGGCTGAATATGATTTGTCAGGACAATTATAAAGCTCATGATTTTATATTTGACGGCAGCGCCTGGCATGAACGAGATCTGTACATTCCACAGGGCGCCAACAATACCATCAACAATCTTCACCTGGATTCGCTGAACAGGATGATTTTTGATATCAACGACGGCATGTACCGGAGTCTCTATATCAATAATCTGCCTGTTGGTTTTGATGGCTTTTCCCCTCACTCCAACAACGGATTTCCCCTCGGGAACTACATCGCCTGGGACATGGACCCGGAAGACCGCATCTGGGCCATTGAGGACATTATTACCCCGATTTTGTACCGTTTTGATCCGAACGGCTTCAACCAGGTTTCCGGCCAGGTATTTTACGACCTGAACAATGACGGAATGCTGAATACCACTGAACCGGGGATACCCGATCAGCTGCTGACGATAAGCCCGGGTCCGCTTTACAATTTTACCCGTCAGGAGGGTTATGCAATCAACCTGTTTGATACGAGCGGCAATTATTCCATTTCGGTGGCTACACCACCTTACTGGCAGATCACGACCGTGCCCCCGGTGCAGAATTTTTCACAGTCTTCGGCTTTTGAAATAACCGACAGCGTTAATTTCGGTTTCTATCCCACACAATTCATTCAGGACCTTCAGCTAACCGGCTGCCTGCATGGCACCCGACCGGGCGATACCGGCCTGCAGTGGATATTGTGGAAGAATAACGGAACCACCCTGGCAGGACCCGATACGTTAACGCTGACGCTGGATTCAAATCTGCATTTTACCGGTAGTAATCCTTCGCCGGCGATGGTAAACGGGCCGGTTATTCAATGGGTGTATCCGGTGCTGACGCCCTTTGCCACCGGCCTAATTCAGTTACAATACACCGTGGATTCGCTGGCCGTCATGGGCGATTCGGTTCTGAACAGCATTGAAATCTCACCTGTTGGTATGGATGCAACCCCTGGAAATAATGTGGTTGCAGTGAGCGACATCATCCGGGGATCCTTTGATCCGAATGAAAAATCGGTGACCCCCTCCGGAACGGGAATCCAGGGGTACATTTCACCGTTTGAGGAACTCACCTATACCATTTATTTTCAAAATACCGGCAATGATACGGCTCTGCAAATAACAGTTTTTGATATCCTGAATGAAAACCTGGATGTTTCAACTTTGAAGTTTAACGGCAGCAGCCATGCCTGCAACTGGTTTTTGGATTTTAACCGGCAGCTCATTTTTCGCTTTCCGTCCATCAACCTGCCGGACAGCAACACCAACGAGGTCATGAGTCACGGTTTCGTATCCTTCACCATACGACCCAAACCCGGAATACCGGATCAAACGGTCATCACCAACTCAGCCGGAATTGTATTTGACTTCAACGCACCCGTGCTGACCAACCAGGTCCTCAATACAATTCAGCTGGTTTTAGGCGAAGAGGCACCGGAACCGGGTCGTAACGGGATTCGTGTTTCTCCGAATCCGGCGGGAGATCAGATCCGGATTCACTGGAATTCCGCGGACCCGTTTTTCAGACTGGAACTGATGGATATTACCGGAAAAGTGCTGGCAGCGGAAAAAGCCTTCCTGAATAACCGGTCCCTGAATACCGGCAGCCTCGTACCCGGCGTCTACCTGATCCGGGTCAGCAGCGGCCTGCAGGTTTCATTCACCCGTTTTGTAAAACAATAAGACGATGGCCGGGGAAAATTATTTCCGGCCGGTGAGTTCATCAAAATACCGGATATAATTCCCCTGCTGGGACAGCACCGAGTATTTATCCAGCACGGTTTGCCGGGCCGCTTTTCCGATCCGCGACCGGAGTTCAGGGTCTTCCACCAGGGCCGATATTTTTCCCACCCATTCCTCCCGGTCCACGGCCAGGAAGCCGTTGACGGAATCGGCAATGATCTCCTCGTTGACGCCCACCGGCGACATCAGGGCCGGGATTTCCAGGGCCATGTACTGCAGGCCTTTTAAACCGCACTTGCCTTTCGACCACTCGTCATCGGGCAGGGGCATAATGCCGATGTCCATGGAGGAAAGCTCCCTGATTTCATCAGTTTTGTTCCAGGCCAGCCCCTGAATGCCAAGGTCGGTGTTCCGGTATGTTTTATCCCCGATGACCTTGATGGAAATGCGTTCCCCGTATTTTTTTCTGAGGTCGGTGAGAAAAGGCAACGCGTATTCAAAATGCTTGATCGTGGTGATGCTGCCGCTCCAGCCGATGCAAACGGCCGCTTCCTTTTTGGGAACGGGCGCCGGCTTGTATTCTTCCGTATCGATGGTGGTGGGCACGATCCGTATGTTGTGGTTGTACCGGGCCGCATACTCCGCCAGGTAAGCGTTTCCGGCAAATACCATATCGGCCAGTGCGATGATGCCAG
Source organism: uncultured Flavobacteriaceae bacterium (assembly GCA_964458125.1). Classification (GTDB taxonomy): domain Bacteria; phylum Bacteroidota; class Bacteroidia; order AKYH767-A; family OLB10; genus CAYWHE01. The sequence continues at coordinate 8,348 of CAYWHE010000128.1, forward strand.
CCGTTTTTTCCGGCTTCTTCAGCCAGGCGAATTTTTTATTGGCTTCCGACACGTCCTGGTGCCAGATGGCATCGTCAAAATCAAAAATCACTTTGGCCCCGGATCGTGACAGCAGCTTTTCAAACAGCACCGTTCCCGTCATAAAGGCTTCCCGCTGAATGAAAATAATGTCGTACCGGTTGGCCTTCAGCACATCGCGAAGGCGAATCACCATGCTCTTGAGGAAAATATAAAATTTGGTGTGGATGTTCCCCGGATTATAAAAAACCAGGTCGTCCCTGGCCGAAATCAAAAAAGAAAAATCACAGCGGTAACCATGGGCCTGCAGGTAGTCAAAGTATTGTTCAAACCGGAAACGCTGGCTGGGAGAACGGTCGGGACGATGGGCTGCAAGAAAGAGTACCTTTTTCAAGGGAACACCGGATTCATCTGATTGTTTCAATACTGAAAATGGGGATACGCCGTTTCAAAGGGTCACCGCCCAAAGGAGTGCAAATTTAAAAAGAGTTCGGTAAAAAATTGTACTTTTGTTATGGATAAGACCCCATGCCGGAAAACCGGAACTTAGTAACAGGCTATATGACAATTCATTACGGTTGAATCGCCTCCCCCACTACCCCGCCGGAAACCCGTATCCCCTGAGCCATAACTAAATGAACCTGACCGCCAAGAACACCCCGCGCTGGATCGTCTTCCTGCTCGACCTGGGGATCTGCATGTTTTCCTATTACCTGTCCTACCTGCTGCGGTTCAATTTCAACGTTCCGGTTATCGAGACCCTCAATTTCTATTACGAAATTCCTGTCGTCATCGGGGTGCGGGTCCTGTCCTTTTATTTTTTCCGGACCTATTCGGGCATCATCCGGTACACGAGCACCCGGGACGCCCAGCGTATTTTTTACACCATCGCCGCCGGGGCCGTTACCTTCGCCGTCATCAACCTCATCACGTTCAGGCTATGGGAAACCTATGTCGTTCCTTTTTCCATCATCATCATCGATGCCATCTCCTGCGTATTCTTCCTGACCTCGTTCCGCCTGCTGGTTAAAATCGTGTACATGGAACTGAAGAATCCCTCCAACCTGAAAACCAACGTCATCATTTACGGAGCGGGCGAAGCCGGGGTCATCACCAAGCGGACCCTGGACCGGGACGCCGGCACCAAGTACAAGGTGCTGGCATTTGTGGATGACCAGCCCAAGAAGTGGGGCAAGAAACTGGAAGGGGTAACCATATATCCGGCCGCGAAGGAGCTGGAAGAGCTGCTCCGCGACAACAAGGTCGGCCACCTGATTATCGCCATACAGAACCTGCCGTCCGACCGCAAGCAGGATGTGGTGGAGATCTGCCTGAAATACAACACCAAGGTGCTGAATGTTCCGCCGGTTAAAAGCTGGATCAACGGGGAGCTGAGTTTCAAACAGATCAAGAAAATCCGCATCGAGGACCTGCTGGAACGGGAACCCATACAGTTAGACGTGGACATCATAAAAAACGAAATCACGGGCAAAAAGATCCTCATCACCGGTGCGGCCGGTTCCATCGGCAGCGAGCTGGTGCGGCAGGTGCTGCCGTTTAACCCGAGCAAAATCATCATGCTCGATTATGCCGAGTCGCCCCTGTACGAACTGGAACTGGAGATCCAGGACCTGAGCACGGTCTGCGATGTGGAACCGGTCATCGGCGACATCCGCAACATCGAACGCATGCGCAACGTGTTCGCCACCTTCACCCCCGACTTTGTTTTTCACGCCGCCGCCTACAAGCACGTGCCCATGATGGAACACAACCCCTCCGAATCCATCCTCACGAATGTTTACGGCACCAAAATCATCGCCGACCTGGCGGTGGAATACAGCGTTAAGAAGTTCGTGATGATTTCCACCGACAAAGCCGTGAACCCCACCAACATCATGGGAGCCACGAAAAGGATCGCCGAAATTTATACCCAGTCGCTGAACAAGACCTCTTCCAGGACCAACGGTACGCGCTTCATCACCACCCGCTTCGGCAACGTGCTGGGATCGAACGGCTCGGTGATTCCGCGCTTCCGGAAACAGATCGAGGAAGGCAAAACCATCACGGTCACCCATCCCGAAATCACCCGGTATTTCATGACCATCTCCGAAGCCTGCCAGCTGGTACTCGAAGCCGGGGCCATGGGAAAAGGCGGGGAGATCTTTATTTTCGACATGGGCAAATCGGTGCGCATTGCCGACCTGGCCAAGAAAATGGTCAAGCTGTCGGGACTGGAACTGGGCAAGGATGTACAATTGGTTTATACCGGGCTCCGACCGGGTGAAAAATTATACGAAGAACTGCTTAACGACCAGGAAAACACCATTCCCACCCATCACAAAAAAATCATGATCGCCAAGGTGAAGGAATATGATTTTCCCCTCATCAGCAACGAAATTTCCGACCTGGTCAACCTGTTCAGCAAGCAGGACAATGAAGCCATCGTCCGCAAAATGAAACAGATCGTACCGGAATACATCAGTAACAATTCCGTATACGAACGGCTGGACAAGGAGATGCTGGCGGGGCTGAGGGGGTGAATGCCATAAAGGCATATAAACGACTTATGCATCGTTTTTTTTTCCGCCATTTTTTGTCCAGGCATCAGGAACATAAAACATTGCCCAATTTCCCTTATTGCTGAGGATTAGAAAACAGGCAGCCGGTGTTTCATCGAACCACCTGTCCCGCTATTCAGTCGCCTCCAACGCATCACCCACCCGGCTCCTTACTATCGGGTTTAGGTTATTGGCGGCTGTGCTGGTAAGTGGCTTTTAATAATCTACGCTCAGCATAAAAATCTTCCCGACGGTATAGTTTTTAAAAAGGATAACTATATTTGTCTTCATTCGGGTGAAATTTTCAACCCACCACCCTTTAAAATTTTTAATCATGAACGGAAAACAAATCCAGGAGTTGCTCCTGTCTAAGGGTATCACCCCGGAAAGCATTGTACATCGGGGCGAGAAACGCATCTGCCTGCGCTTCGAAATTAATTTTGCATGGACAGAGGCGGTTAAGCAGGTGCCGGGAAGGCGGTGGTCGAAATCGTTACGTTCCTGGCATATTCCCCATGACAGTGCAGGGTTAATAGTGCTCATCACTGCCTTGAAGGAGCAGGAGGGGATGGTACTGCTGCCGGTGAGCCGTGAACCGATACCAGCAGTAGAGCGGGATGAGGGGCTTGAGCCGGAAAAAGCAGTTACAGGGGCCATTCCGGCAACATCCGCAGAAAAGTACCCACCGGCCATCATGGAGCAGATCATCCGTTTTAAGGATTTCCTGCAGGCACAGCGGTACAGTGAAAACACCATTCGAAGCTACTCCGAAGGGTTAAAAATATTTCTGACCAGGCATTGGCCCAAGCAGGCACATGAAATTACGGATGAAGACACCATTCAGTTTT
>CAYWHE010000129.1:0-11762 GCA_964458125.1 uncultured Flavobacteriaceae bacterium
GGCAGGCAGCGGGGTATTGAACCTATACCGTTTCGTTTCGCGACCGGGATTCATTCGACTAAGACTTTCACTTCGGACTTTGTCCTTGTAAAAGTCAAGTCGAATTGAATAAATTATGACCATCACCTTTTTGCGAATCAGCCATCAGATTAATTTTTCATTCCACGAATCATCTTTCCAAAAGCTGTTTCAAATGAATCATAATAAACTGTATTACAATCATTTAATTGTATATGATTGTTTTTCAATGTTTTAAAATTGCGCTTTTTCGTGTGAATAGAAGCCCGTAATTGAACGAAAATGACCTATTCAAACTAACAGGTTCAAACATAAGCTGGCTACATTAAAACGGATCTAAATGGCGTATATAGCAATCCTCATTTTAATTGGAAATTTTTTTCTGGTATGAAAGCATGCTCTTATCTAAAAAGCAATTATCCTAATAAAACAAGTAGTTCGTTTAAAAATCCAGGATCAAAGATTTTCGGAACGACTTTCCAATATCTGCTTCAAGTTCCTGGTTGGTATTTCATACCCTGAAAAATAGTCCGTATTGAATCCATTACAAGATTCGGATACTGAAAACCTTTAACTGAAGAACTTACTTTATTTGTTTTTGATGATGTAAATCAGGCTGGAGTACTTGCTGATGTCTTTTTGTCCCTTCAGGTTGGAACGGAATCCATTTAAAAATGCTTTGGTCAGATTCGCCGGACTGATTTTTCCCTTTTGATACTTTTCACTCAGCATGGAAACATAATAGGAATCGAAGTGCATGGGATGGATTTTTTCGATTTTCATGTCCACCTTTTCGAAAAGCAACTGAATATGTTCCTTTGAAAAATGATAAAGATGCCGTGGAACATCAAAAGCAGCCCATTCCTTTTTATAAAGATCTGCATCAAAAGAGGTGACATTGGGTACGGCCACCACCAGGGTTCCGTTTTTTTTCAGGATGCGTTTGAGCTGTTTGAGCATTTCGCCAAGCCGGTGCACATGTTCCAGCACATGCCACATGGTGATGATATCCCAGGAATTAGTCTCCTCTTCCACTATCTGGGAGGTATGACTGATTTTTAGCCTGTAATGCTGCTGGGCAAACTGTCTGGCCTTTTCATTAGGCTCCAGTCCCATGGTTTCCCAACCGGCCTTTTTAAGAGCGGAAAGAAATTCACCTGTACCGCTTCCAATATCGAGGATAGTTTTATGCTCGGGTTTCAGGGCTTCCAGCATTTTAACCTTCCCGTCAATAGCATATTTGCGTACCAGTTGATAGGTTTTGTTCAGAATACCTCTTTTCGTGTTGGAATGGGAAATATAATCCGGACTTTCATAATACCGCCCGATTTCTTCTTCCGAGGGGCGTGGATTTGTAAATTTAAAACCACAATTGATGCAAGCCTGTATGGAAAAAAACTCCCCTGAAACGGTATAGTCTTTACAAACGAGAAAGGTCTGAAACTGGCCTTCTGAGCAAATCGGACAAACAATCAGGGTTTCCATTCCATGTTCCACGTGAAACATAACGTTTCATCGCCCCAAATGTACGAGCAAAACCGATATGTCAGCAGGAGAAACACCGCTGATACGGGAAGCCTGCCCGATTGTTCTGGGCTTAATGGCTGCAAGCTTTTGCCGCGCTTCCATAGATAGGGATCCTAATCCCTGGTAGTTAAAATCAGCATGCAAATGGATGTTTTCCAGCTGATTCATCTTATTCACCAGATGATACTCCTTTTCAATATACCCTTCGTATTTCATAGTGATTTCAGCCTGTTCGGTGATGTCTGTATCCTGTCCCGAAATACCCAATTCCAAAAGAAATGCAGACAAATTATCCAGATGTGCATGCATATCGGCCAAATTAACCTGCGGCCTGCTTAAAATGTTAAAAAGTTTTACCCTTTGCCGGATAGGTTCCGTATCCAGTCTTGCAAGCAGCTCATTAATCTCGGCGGGACCAACACCCTCTTCCTTAAAATAAGAGATGATTTTATCCGTCAGGGCTTTCTTTTTCTCTACCCGTTCAAATCTTTCCTTTGAAGCCAAACCAATTGCATTCGACACCGGGGTCAGCCTCAGGTCGGCATTATCTTGTCTTAGCAAGGTCCTGAACTCTGCCCTGGAAGTAAACATACGATAGGGCTCATCGGTACCCTTGGTCACCAGATCATCGATTAAAACACCAATATAAGCATCGGAACGCTTCAATACAAAAGGATCCATTTTCCTAATTTTCAAATGTGCATTGATCCCCGCTATCAATCCCTGGCATGCGGCTTCTTCGTAACCCGTAGTGCCGTTAATTTGACCAGCAAAATAAAGATTTTGGATCAGTTTCGTCTCCAGCGTCAGATTCAATTGCTGGGGAGGAAAATAGTCGTATTCAATGGCATATCCGGGCCGGAACATTTTTACATTTTCAAAACCAGGTATCAGCTTGAGTGCCTGGTATTGAATCTCTTGCGGCAAGGAAGTACTGAAGCCATTGACATAAATCTCGACCGTATTCCATCCTTCAGGTTCAATAAACAGCTGATGCCTGTCCTTATCGGCAAAACGGTTTATTTTGTCCTCAATAGAAGGACAGTACCGTGGCCCTAAGCCCTGGATTCGACCGGTAAACATCGGAGATTGATCAAAACCCGTTCTTAAAACTTCATGGACAGCCTGGTTTGTATAGGTGATGAAACAACTTCTTTGAACAGAAAGCGGTTCGGTATCGGAAAAAGAAAATTTTTGAGGATTCTCATCTCCCCGCTGTTCGTCCATTTTTGAATAATCAAGAGACCTTCCATCAACCCTGGGAGGGGTTCCGGTTTTCATTCTTCCGCTTAAAAAACCAAGTTGTACCAATTGTTCGGTAATACCTGTGGCTGCCTTCTCTCCGGTTCGTCCACCACCAAAACGCTTTTCACCAATATGAATGACCCCATTTAAAAAGGTACCATTCGTCAGCACGACGGCCTTTCCGCTAAAACGGATTCCCATAGCCGTTATCACACCAGCAACAGTTCCATCCTTCACGACCAGTTCACTGACCATATCCTGCCAGAAATCTACATTTGGCGTCTGCTCCAACATCAACCTCCATTCTTCAGCAAACTTCATTCTGTCATTCTGACTTCGCGGCGACCACATAGCCGGGCCCTTGGAACGGTTCAACATACGGAACTGGATCATGCTCCTGTCGCTGACGATGCCGGAATACCCGCCCATGGCATCAATTTCACGCACGATCTGACCTTTGGCAATACCCCCCATGGCCGGGTTACAGGACATCTGGGCAATGGTTTGCATGTTCATCGTGATCAGCAATACCCGGGAACCCATATTGGCGGCAGCGGCTGCAGCTTCGCAACCGGCATGCCCGGCCCCCACTACGATGATATCATACTCCTGAACCATATTGAAGATGTTTCACGTGAAACAATAAATAAATTTGAAAAGCAAAGATAGGGTTAAATTAGAAAATCAGGGTAGAATGGCCATTCCCCTATTTACAAAACCTTGAATAGTCCTTTAGAAATCACGAAGCCCAAGCATTTTATCCTCCATTTTCCGCATACGTTTTTTCTCCGGCTGCAATTTATCGCGGTAACCCATCAAATGCAGGATTCCATGAATCATTACCCGGTGAAGTTCTTCCATGAAGGATACTTCGAATTTATTGGCATTTTCCCTGACCCTGTCAATACTGATGAAAATATCGGCAGCTACATCATTTCCGGGTAATTTAACCGGAAAGGTCAGGATATCGGTAAAATAGTCGTGTTTCAGGAAAGATTTATTCATCTCCAGTAAAAAGCGGTCAGAGCAAAAAATAAAATTAATCGCATGGCATGATTTGCCGAAACGGCTCAAAACTTCAACTATCCATGTCCGTAACGCCCTTTTTTGCTGCAACCGGAAAGAAATGCCCTCGCTGAAAAAATTAATTTGCCCGGAAGAAGGCATGACAGGGCACTCAGTTATTATGCATATTGAAATATAATTCCACAACCTTGCCCTGGTCAGAAAAAATAATCTGGTCTGCCAGATGCTTCATCAGGAAGACCCCGCGCCCGGTAGGCTTTTCAAGGTTTTCCGGGGCGGTTGGGTCGGGGAGGTTGTAATAATCAAAGCCAGTGCCTTCATCACTGATTACAAATGCAATTCTCTCATTATCAATTTCATACGAAATATTAACCATTTTCATGGGATCGTATTTATTACCGTGTTGAATGGCATTGTTCACGGCTTCCGTTACGGCAACAAGCATGTTTCCATAACATTCTTCCCTAACATCAAACTCTGTCCGTATGTCGTCTATTACCTTTTCGATAAGGTTGATACTCTCCGGTTGAGAAACAATTTGCATAGTATTATTTGCTTTTAAGGCTTTCATGAGATAACGCTTTTCGCTCTGAACAGACTGCCGCTAAGTTGAACTGAGATGCTCAGGCAAAGTTAGAACAATCCATCCAAAAATATTACTTCATGATGCAAAATAACGGTTAATTAAAATTAGTTTTGAACAGGGTAAAATTAATTATCAATATTCTGAAAATAATTATTGACAAGTCCCTTATAAAACGGGGTCAGTGAAGGGGGCACCGTTTTAAGCAATTCTACTTCCTGCATCTTTAACCTTTTATACTCCTCAAATTGCGGGGGGTTACGGTAAAGTTCGGTTTTATTTTCATTGGCCTTACGCTGTTCATCCTGGTCCCGTTCACGTTCCGCCTTTTCGGTTTCAAGCAATCTGGTCAGGATGTCCTGTTGACGTTTAAGCGTTTCTTCGGTGATTCTTTTATTGACAATGTCTTTCTCCGTCTCCTCCATATCCCTTGCAATCTTACCTAAATCGCCCAGTTTATTTCCCCCGTCCTTATTCTCTTCCTGGTTGTATTTCTGAAGTTCATTCCGGATGGCCTCCTGCTGTGCGGCCATGCGTGCCAGTTGCTCGCTCATCCCTTGCCCACCGGGCTTTTCACCCGGCTTCTTGCCCTGTTTCAACGCTTCCTTCGCCTGTTTGATTTGTTCGTTTAGCTGCTCCTGCATTTTTTTCATCTGGGCCGCCGACGGAGTAGGTTTTCCTTTTCCCGGTTTCTTACAGGATTTACTTCCCTGTTTCTGACTTTGTTGTTGCATCTGATCCATGGCATCATTGAGCATCAGAGCCAGGTTGTTGGCCGAGGTCATTACGTATTGCTGATCACTTCTGGCTGGCGGTATCATCCGTTCCTGCAATTTTTCAATAGCATCTCCAATGTTTTCATTGATGGAACTGATTTCCCTGTTCACCACGGAGGATATCTGGGGGACCCGCTTGCTCAGCGCAAATAAGGAATCTTCCAGTATTTTCGAATCATCCTTCAGTTTCCGTTGCTGCTGAGCCATCTTCAGGAACTTCGGGTTGTTCACATCAACGGTCTTCAGTTCCCGCATCAGGGCTTCCTGGTCGAAAGAAAACTGGATCAGGTTTTCCAGCAAATACCGCAAAGCCGCCATATCCTCTTCCTCCTGTTCCATTTCATCCTGCTGTTGCTGCTGCTGCATACGCTCCGACATCTTTTTCATCTTATCCGCTGCACTCTTTTGGGATTTGGATGCCTTCGATTTGTTGTTCTGTCCCAGCTGCTGTTCGCTGTTTTGCATTTCCTGCTTAATGTCCTCCTGCTGCTGATCCGTGTTTTCCAGGTCCTTTGGGAATTCCAGTTCGCTGTTCTTCTTTTCGATGTCCTTGAGCTCCTTTTGCATATCATCGAACTTCCTGTTTAATTCGTTTTGCTCATTCTGCAGGTCCTTGCTTTCAGTCTTGTCCTCCTTTGATTTTTCAGCCAGTTTATCCTGCTCCTGGCTTAACTGATCAAGATTTTTGATGGCCTCATTCAGCTTTTGTTCCACCTCCAGCGATTTAAACAACTCCAGCGTACGATCGAGCTCCTTTTCCAGGTCCTTGTTGCTGAGTTTCATTTTATCCATCATTTCCTGGGCCTTTTGCCTGTCAAATTCAGATAACAGTTTTTCCAGCTCCTGCATCAGCTTCTTCATGTCCTCATTCATCACCTTGTTAAACAGATCCTGCAGCTGCTTTTGTTTCTCCGCCATCTGCTGATCCATCTGTTTGAACTCCTGCTGCTCGGTATTCTTCCGTTCATTATCCTTTTGAAGTTCACTGACTTTTTGCTCCAGCTCCCTTTGTTGCTTTAACAGGTCCTCGATCTTCTTTTTATCGTCAAAATCCAGGTTCTTCTTTTCCAGCATGCGCCTGGCGGCTTCATTGATGTCCTTTTGGATTTTTTTGGCTTTGCTGATGCTTTCATTCAGGTCGCGCTTGATTTCCTGGTTGCTCTTCTCTGTCTTTTCCGCCAACTCCTTCATGGAAGGTGCCTTATAAATAAGCGTTTGGGATCTGGTGGCCTTCGGGCCGCTGACCCCATCATTATCCCATACTTCAAAAAAATACTCGAACTCATCACCGGGCATGATCATGAGCTTGCTGACGTCCAGATAATAGAAGAAGGAGGCCTGGTTGCTGTTCCTGTTAATGGCGATGTTGTCGTTGAACGTTTTTTGCACCCTGTCCAGACTATCCGAAGTTTTCAGGAAATGATAGGTAAACTGCAGGCGGTTGAACCCATAGTCATCCCGGGCCAGGCCCTTGAAATAAAGCTGGGTGCCGCTGACGGAATCCTTTTCCTGGTCTACCTGCAACGTGGGGTACAGATCCGGAATAACAGTGATGGTGTACAGCATGGAATCCTTGCTGCGCATAAATTCATTCGCGGTGACAATACTGTATTGATTGCCCGACAGGAGAGTCCTTGTTATGGTAAAAGCATTTGAAGTTTCGCCAGGGGTCAGCATGGTGTCTTTGAAATTCATCTTCAGCATGCGGGTGTTCCGCGTATGAAAATTCCAGGTAACTTTTGTACCGGCGGGAACGGTAATGTCCCCCGTATTGTTCAGCTTTTCAGCCGGCATACCCAGATATGCCGGGTAATTCAGGGAAATATCGAAATTCAGAATCAGGGGATTGGGCAGGGCCCGTAACGTGTATTCTTTCGATGAGAATCCGTCGGCCAACAGCCTGAAGGGCGTATCCTGCTGTACATTTTTAAACGTATAGGTAAATGTTACCGTATTTTCCCTTTCCAGTTTAAACTGGGACTTGCCGATGGTGATGTACACATTTTCCGGGATGGCTGCTCCGCTCAGGCGTACCTGCAGGTCGAAGTCACCCAGCTGAACCGTCTTCAGCTCCCTGTTCAGAATTTCAAATGCAAAGGGAGCCGGTTTTTCAAAGTAGGTGGTGTGGTTAATCAGGCGCTTCGTTCCTTCTTTGAGCAAACCGGGAGCCGTAAATATAATGATCAGTAAGGCGCTCAGCGGGATGATGGCATAGCGGAGGTACTTCCGGTTCCTGTTGAGATCAATGGCTGCGGTAAAAGGCACCGGACGCAGGGAGGCTATCCGTTGATCTATGCTGGCATGAATCAGCGCCGCCTGAAAAGGATGGTCTTCCGCCTGTTTTTTCAGTTGCAACGTGTTCAGCAACTTGTCCCTGATGTTGCCGAAATGATCACCGATTATCAATGCAGCCTGCTCATGGGTGATGATTTTTCCGAGCCTGTATAAATGAAAAAGAGGTATGAATACGTAAATACTCAATATATACAAGGTAGAAATAACGAAGCCATAGAACAATACAGTCCTGATGCCGGTGCTGAAGTGCCCGAAATATTCTACCGCCGTGATGGCCAGGAAAAAGATCAGGCAGACAGTAAAGCTGTAGATGCCTCCCCGGATGAGCTGGTTTTTATAATATTTCCTGATAAAAGCGTCCAGCTTATCAATGAGAAGCTGGTACTGCTGGTGGTTTTGGTTCATTCCCGTAAAAATAAACTAAATTACTCAGAGTGTCAACGGATTTAACATTTGTATAGTACGTTTAGTCCGCCGTTATTGTTTTAAACCATACGGACGAATTGTTCTGTACAACCCTGAAAGAATCAAAATCATTATATACCAGCAGCTAATAGTTCCGGAAACGACCGAAGACACCCAATGGCAACCGCAGGCCAGTGCCGCTTTGCAGGTATATTTCCCCGGTTTCCTTTTCCCGTGAACCAGCAAGATCATCCAGCATGTTTTCAATGATCAGCGAGGAAAGGCCCAGTGAATACGTGTTCAGGACCAGAAAATGGCTGTGTTCATCCAGCAGGGTGGTCACCAGTTTCATCATTTCATTCAGCTGATTTTCCAGTTTCCAGCTTTCCCCGCTGGGGCCATGTCCGTATGCGGGAGGATCGAGGATGATGCCCTGGTATCGCTTACCCCGTTTGGCTTCCCTTTTCACATAAGTCATGGCATCTTCCACCAGCCACCGGATGTCACTGAGACCGGATAATTCCATGTTTTCCCTTGCCCAGGTTACGACCTGCTTAATGGAATCCAGGTGGGTGACCTGTGCACCCGCCACCCTGGCCGCCAGGGAAGCACCTCCGGTGTAGGCAAACAGGTTCAGCACCTTCGGGGTGCTTTCTTGAGCTTCCTTCACTGCCTTGTAAATAAAATCCCAGTTTACGGCCTGTTCCGGGAAAATGCCGACATGTTTAAATGCCGTCAGTCCAAGCCGGAATTGGAGGTTTTTTCCCCTTTCGAGCTCATATGCCATTTTCCATTGGTCCGGCATGGGTTTTAGCTTTTCCCAAATGCCTGATGAACTTGATTTTGATTTAAACCGGACATGGGCCTGCCTGGACCATTCCCTGTCGGGTAAACGTTTATTCCAGATGGCCTGTGGTTCAGGACGGATCAGGATATACGAACCGAACCGTTCCAGTTTTTCAAAATCCCCGCAGTCGATGAGTTCATAATCGGGAAAGGAAGCGGGTGTCAGCAGTCGCATGGAAGGTATCGTCTGGGTTTCGGGCCAAACCGGAGGGCAAAGGTATTCTCTTTGCACTGAAAACGGATGGCCTTCAATAAGTCTTTTTGGAATGCAGCACGGCATCGGTGATCCGGGCCTTCAGTTCTTTAACCGAAACCGGCTTCACCGGCAGCGGCGGATCCATGGCCTGATCCAGGTCGCCAAAATAACTGATGGCCCTTACCGGAATGATGGTATTGTAGTTGGGATATTTGATGGAGAAAAACCCCAGCATGTCGGAAATGGAATAATGTTCCAGTAAAAAATAAATATCCATAAAGTCTTTTACCCGTTGCCCTGAATTGCTGATTGCCAGTAGTTTCATGGCGGCAATGTCTGGTTTGGAAAGAAAGGTAATGCCATCTTCCGTCATCGGCGGATTCACAAAGGGGTAATCGTGACGAATGAAACGGGTTATAATTTCATGGATGAAAGCCACCATCAGGTCCTGGTATTCTTCGGTCACCTGAATGGAAAAGGAGGTTGTTATCAAACCGATCAGGTCTTGATTGACAAAGGAATCCCGGGTAATTAAATCAATATGGCTGGAACTCCTGTGCCCCATCTGAAGGGCAAGTGCGGTACCGCCGCCAAGGTAAAAGTTTTTTAATCCGGTTATGGCTTGCAGCTGCCGTAGCAGCAAAAGAATTTCAGGGGCAACAACAGCAGGATCCTTATGCAGCTTCAAGCAGGTCGGAGTTTAAAAAAAACAGGCAAAATTGTTTATCTGATTCTTTTAACTGTATACTGCTGTTAATGGTTTCCTTTATTTTATCCGGTCCGTAAATTTTCATGATTTCCCTCCACTCCTCCAGGTTACCCATTTCAAGCACCCGTTCAATTACAGTGTGATATGCATTTTTAAAATTGAAGGTACCGGTATCAATCTCCCGTAAAAGTGACGGGGAACGGTTTGATTTTATCATACTGCTTGTTTGTTTCTGGTTATTCCGGGAGATTTTCTGACCTTTTATTCAGCATCACCTGCTTCTACAAAAATAACAAAAAAGGAGGAAATGACCAAAGCCATTCAAAACCTCAAAGCAACTTTTCAACAAGCCGGTGTTACCATCGGCAAAAACAGGAACCGGTCCGGTTTACCTGATCATCACCCCGGTTTTATTGATAATGGGAACCCTGATAAAATTATCCTCCCGGATGCTCTCCGGCAGAAACAGGTATTTTTTATCGTACATCACCTTATTCACATAAAAACTTACCCAGTATTCATTGTTCAGTCCAAAAACTTTTTCAATGATGGGCTCAACTTTAACATAACCACGGGAGGGGATGGTATCGAGAAAATGGCGGAGGGTGGAGGTTTTCACCTGACGGCCGTCCTTGAGGCCATATCCCCTGGAGGTCACCAGCACCCCTTCAATCTGTTCGTCTTTCAGGTTGAGCAGGTACACGTTCCATACCAGGTCACCTTCTGGTGAATGATCCTGCACCACGGCCATGGCAATGTTTTCAACCTTGTTTTCGGGAAGATCCTTCAGCATCTTTTTATTTTGCCTTCATCATGTTAAGCGCGCCTTCCAGGTAGGCATAAACATCACTCAGGTGCTTGTCGCCAGTCGGGATACCTCGTTTATGACCAAGGCGCACCACAATCATGTTGACATCCGGGATTATAAACACATATTGTCCGAGTATCCCCCTGGCATACACCACCTGGTGTTGCTTGTATTTCAAAAGCCACCAATGGAAGCCGTAACAGGTATTGGGTTTTCCATCGGTATACACCAGCGGAGCTGCGGTCACTGAGGCGTTGATGTAATCGCTGCTGACCACCTGCTTTCCATTCCACCGTCCCTGGTTTAAAATGAGTTCGCCCAGCCTGGCGAAGTCCCGGGCATTGGAGTTAAAACAGCAGTAGGCCTTTTCAATTCCGCCTGTTCTGTCAACGCTCCAGCGTGCAGCATGCATGGCCTGAAGGGGTGTCCACAGTTTTTCGGAAGCATAGGCGCTCAGGCTTTTCCCCGTGGCCCTTTCCAGCAGGATGCCCAACAGCTGGGTATTGCCGCTCATGTAATCAAAAACCTTTCCCGGGGGCTGTACCACTTTCAGCCCGGACACCAGCTTATACAAATTCCTTCCATAATAGGCTTCCGTGGTAGTAGACAGGGGACTGGAATAACTTTCATCCCAATTCAGTCCCGAACTCATGGTAAGCAGGTGCCTGATGGTGAGCTGGCTGTTGGGCGTCTGGCCAAACTCCGGAAGAAAATCCCCGACGGGCTGGTCCACACTTTTGATTTTTCCTTCATCAATGGCTATTCCAATGAGCAGGCTGGTAATGCTTTTGGCCATGGAAAAGGACCCCGAAAGGGAAGAGTCGGAATATCCTTCCCAATACTGCTCATAACGGATGGAATCGTCTTTGATAATTAAAAACGCCACTGACTTCAAACGATCATGAATGGCCTGGAGCGAGTCGGTGAGAACGGCTTTGTTGTAATCTGACCCGAGAGGCCATTCCGCCGGATTACGGGCTTCCACGATATGGTTATCAAATATCCTGTAATCGTCTATATCGGCAAAATTATACCAGATGGCCTTGTAAATATAGGTCTTTCCACTGATCAACACGAGCAGGTTCAGCAGCAATATAAACCAGGCAAGGCCTTTAAGAATTTTTCGGAGCATGGTTGGCGGCACTGACCAGTTTTACGAAACGGGTGAATGGTTGGTTCAGGAACAAAGATAAATAACGCGGGATTAATACCCTCTTTTATAATGACGAACTTGTAAAAACCCGATCATTACAGGCCGTGTATCAACTGTTTTAATCAAGGGTATGAACCCCGGGGCAAGCGCTGGATCCATCCCGATTCGCTTCGCG
>CAYWHE010000130.1:0-11683 GCA_964458125.1 uncultured Flavobacteriaceae bacterium
TCCGTTTCACTTGATGTTTCCCGGCTGCCGGCAGGACTTTACCATCTCCAGGTAACAATGTCAAATGGCAGTGTGAAGCATCAGAAGATGTTAATTGTAAAATAATCCTGACAGGAAAAAGGCTGACTCTTCATCTGATTTTCTTCGTTTTGGTGAAAAATAACGATCCGGATTCTGTCAGATCCTGACTCCTCCACATTAATGGCACTTAAATTCCTCAAACGGCTGCCGGCAATCATCGCAAAAATGCAGCGCTTTGCAGGCCGTGCTTCCAAAAGCGCTGGTGAGATGCGTGTTCCTGGATTTGCAGAAGGGACAGGTGACCTCACTCCTTTTTCCGCTTAGCATCATCCGCAGGTGGTCGTCCGTACTTTTTTCAGGCGGAGCGATTCCGTAGTGACGGAGTTTATCCCTGGTTTCTTCCGATAGCCAGTCGGTGGTCCAGGCAGGGAACAGAACCATTTTAATCACAAAGTCGTGTATACCCCGGTCGGTGAGCATTTCCTTCACACTGTCTTCCATGGCTTTCAGGGCCGGGCATCCACTGTAGGTTGGCGTAATGGAAATAACCAGACGTTCATTTTCCAACGCTACATTCCGTACCACACCCAGATCAACAATGGAAATGACGGGTATTTCCGGGTCCGGAATCTGCTTCAGCCAGTTCCAGATTTCTTCTATCCGGTTATCGGGCAAGGTGGTCATGGCTCAGGGAAAAATCACCATTTGGCATCCGGGTAAGCCCTTGCAAGAAACTGCATATCGGCCAGCATATACCCCAGGTGCTCGGTATGCAAACCCTGGCGGCTGCCGTTTTTCATATAACCGGAAACAAGAGGTTTTTGAATGAAGGCCCTGCTGAAAACAGCCTCCACCTCCTGGTTCCACAGGGTACGAATCATGTTTAAATCCGGTGCTACACCTGTTTTTGCCAGTTGTTCATCCGTTTCATCGGCATGAAAAAGATCATCGGTAAAGGCCCATAATTCATCAACGGCATCCTGCAGCCTCCGGTGGCTCTCCTCCGTACCATCTCCGAGCCTCAGCATCCAGTCGCTGCTGTGACGTACGTGGTATGCAATTTCCTTCCATGACTTTTCGGCAAAGCCCCGGATCATTTCATTGTTGCTTTTTTTCAGGGCATCATACACGTGTAGCAGATAAACGGACAGTAAGAAATGCCGGGCCATAGTTTGGGCAAAGTCCCCGTTGGGTTGTTCGGCCAGCAACAGGTTGCGGTAATCCCTTTCATCCCGGAAGTAAGCCAGCCGGTCTTCTGTACGGCCTTTTCCTTCAAGCTCACCGGCGTAGGATAACATGATGCGGGCCTGCCCGATCAGGTCCAGGGACATGTTTGAAAGCGCTATGTCTTCCTCCAGTTCCGGTCCATGCCCGCACCATTCCGCCAGCCGTTGGCCGGCTATCAGACTGGTATCACCGATACGAAGGCAATAGTCAACCAAATGTGTATGCTTTTCTTCCATGGTTATCAGAGAATACGTTTAACCGGATTTTTGAATCAATCAATCTGTTTGATACCTTCCGGGGTTTTATAAAAATTCGGGTGCCGGTACACTTTATCATTGGCGGGATCAAAAAACGGACCTGCATCGGCCGGCGTGCTGGCTGTAATCTGATCCGCAGGCACCACCCAGATGCTGACGGCTTCATTCCTCCTGCAATACACGTCACGCGCATGCATCAGGGCGATTTCCTTATCCGGAGCCCTCACGCTTCCGGCGTGCTCATGCGGCGCTCCGTTTTTCTTCTGGGTAAACACTTCCCATAATACCCAGTCTTTATCATTATTCGTTTCACTCATCACGTTATTGGTTCATAAAATTAATTCTTGTCTGATCAGGCCGCCACCTGGCGGGACTTGTTTTGTTTTGCCGCATAGGCAGCTGCGGCATCCCTTACCCATTTGCCTTCCGTGTCTGCTTTAATCCGGGCTTTAATCCGTTCCCGGTTGCAGGGTCCATTGCCGGCCAATACGGCATAAAACTCCTCCCAGTTGATGTCACTGTGTTCATAATGCCTGGTTTCGGGATTCCATTTCAGATCCGGATCGGGAATTTTCAGTCCAATGGCTTCAGCCTGGGGAACGGTGCGGTCAATAAAACGCTGACGCAATTCATCATTGGAATAGAGCTTTACCTTCCAGTGCATCAGTTCATCGCTGTTCGGTGATTTTTTATCTGACGGACCGAACATCATTAAGGATGGCCACCAGAACCGGTTCATGGAATCCTGAGCCATGGCCTGTTGCTCTTTCGTTCCGCGCATCATAAAGGCCAGTATCTGGTAACCTTGCTTATTATGAAAATTTTCTTCCTTGCAAATTCTCAGCATGGCCCGTGAATACGGTCCATATGAGCATTTGGCCAAAGCCGTCTGGTTCACAATGGCTGCACCGTCTACCAGCCAGCCTATCGCACCCATATCGGCCCAGCTCAGGGTCGGGTAATTGAAAATACTGGAATATTTTGCCTTACCGGTCAGCAACTGGTCCAGCATCTCTCTCCGGCCTATGCCCAACGTTTCCGTGGCGCTGTAAATGTATAATCCATGGCCGGCTTCATCCTGCACCTTGGCAATCAGGACTGCTTTGCGTGATAGACTGGGGGCTCGGGTTATCCAGTTCCCTTCCGGCAACATACCTACGACTTCGGAATGTGCATGTTGACTCATCATCCGGATCAGTTGTTTCCGGTAGCGGTCAGGCATCCAGTCCTTGGGTTCAATCACTTCACCTGCATCAATCCTGGCCTGAAATGCTTTTTCCAGTTCTGCTGTATTCTCCATAGTCAATTCTTTATCCCGCTAAATTATTAAATATCACACAAGTACACAACTCTATCCGGTATATTCCGGTAATCCTGTTTCAAAAACAAAATCATCCAGGCCTGTTCGCAGGCAAAAATGATTCAATCCATTGGTTAAAACCAGGTAACTGGCATTTAGTTTCAGGTTATAGCGGGCCGCCTGGTAAAGGGCTTCCTCGTTGATTACAATTTCGGGACCTTTGCACTCCACAATCATCCAGGGATTTCCCTCCCTGCCGTAAACGACAATATCGGTACGTTTCTTCAGGGAATTGACCCTCAGTTCTCTTTCCACTGAAATAAAGGATGCGGGGTATTTCATTTCTTCCACCAGGAAGCGGATAAAATGTTGCCGCACCCATTCCTCCGGGGTTAACGCCACGTATTTCCTTCTGATTCCGTCAAATATTTCTTTACTTTGCCCGATGGAACGGACTTTAAAAGAAAATTCAGGAAGATTCAGGTTTTGCACGGTAAAGTGAGAATGGATTTGACAGCCGGTTGGTTTCCGGGTTGCAAAATTAAGTGATCGACAGGCAAATTCAATGATTCGTATCATAAAAAACTTCAGGTAACATCAGCGGAATGGCAATGAAGAATAAAAAAGAAATCGTGGAGAATTGGTTACCCCGCTATACGGGCCTTGATCTGGCGTCCATTGGTCATTACATTCTGCTGACCAATTTCAACTATTATGTCTCGGCATTCGCCAAACTGCATAAAGTAAAAGTCAATGGACAGGACAGGCCTATGCCCAATGCCACGGCCAATGACATCACCATTATTAACTTCGGGATGGGCAGCGCCAATGCGGCCACGATCATGGATTTGTTAAGCGCCATTTCCCCTGCGGCCTGTTTATTCCTGGGAAAATGCGGTGGATTAAAGAAAAAGAATAAACTGGGTGACCTCATTCTCCCCATTGCCGCCATTCGCGGTGAAGGAACCTCCAATGATTACCTGCCGCAGGAAGTACCCGCCCTGCCGGCCTTCAGCCTTCAGAAGGCGGTTTCCACCACCATCCGGAATCACGACAGGGATTACTGGACCGGCACGGTGTATACTACGAACAGGCGTGTGTGGGAACACGACAAAGAGTTTAAAAAATACCTTCAAACCACCCGATGCATGGGTATAGATATGGAGACCGCCACCATCTTTATAACCGGTTTTGCCAACCAGATACCATCGGGAGCCCTGTTGCTGGTTTCCGATCAGCCGATGATTCCGGAAGGAATCAAAACCATTGAAAGCGACAAACTGGTCACCACCAATTTTGCGGATGATCACTTGCGGATTGGAATAGACTCCCTGAATGAACTCATCAACAATGGCCTGACCGTCAAGCACCTCCGTTTTTAAATTTTCACTTTTTAACATGCCATTCTATACCTACGAAGAGTTGATGCGTGACCTGAAAAACAAGGTCTACCAGCCGGTTTACCTGTTGCAGGGTGAGGAATCCTTTTATATCGATTTGCTGAGCGATTACCTGTCCACGCATGTTTTGTCGGAAGGGGAGAAAGAGTTTAACCAGACCATTTTATACGGAAGGGATACCGATTTATTGTCACTGGTAAGCGCTGCCAAAAGGTATCCCATGATGGCCAACTACCAGGTGGTGATTGTCAAGGAAGCCCAGGATATTAAAAACCTGGTTCCGAGAGAAACGAAATCAAAAGATAAAAAAAGCGAAAGCGATGAAAAAAATCCACTGCTCCCGTATTTGCAGAATCCCCAAAAGTCCACCCTGCTTGTCTTTTGTTATAAATATGGTCATTTAGATAAACGTACGCGCCTGGGAAAGGCATTTGAAAAATCGGCTGCAGTTTTCACAGCCAAAAAGTTATACGACAATGAGGTGCCGGGCTGGATCGGCCGGTATGTCAGCAGCCTGGGTTACAGGATTGGCAATAAAGCCGCCATGGTATTAAGTGAACATACAGGCGCTGATCTGACAAAAATTGTCAATGAACTGGATAAACTGATGCTGAATGTGAAGAAGGAAACGGAAATTAATGTGGATCATATTGAGCAGCATACGGGCATCAGCAAGGAGTATAATGTCTTCGAACTGCAACATGCGCTGGGCAGTAAAAACATCCTGAAAGCCAACCGCATTGTTTATTACTTTGCCGCCAATACTAAAAACAATCCTTTTCAAATGACCCTGGCCAATCTTTTCAGTTATTTCAATAAAATAATGCTGTACCATACCTTGCCGGATAAATCAAGGAAAAATGCATCAGCTGCATTGGGTGTTCCTGAATTCTTTCTGCCTGAATATGAGCGTGCATCCAAAAATTATCCTGCCCGGAAAGTAGAACTGATTTTCAGCCACCTGCATGATTACGATATGCGGTCCAAAGGTGTAGGGGCTGGAAATGAAGAAGGCGGTGAGTTGCTGAAGGAACTTGTTTTTAAAATTCTGCACTAACCTTCCTGGTCACCGGAATTTTATGATGGAAAAAATCAACCTGTCAGCGGTTTCGTATTTAAACACGCGGCCCTTCCTGTATGGCATTCAACATAGTCCCGTTGCCGGAATGATCAACCTGAGCATGGACCATCCAGCCGAATGCGCAAGGAAGCTGATCAGCGGGGAAGCTGCCATCGGGCTGGTTCCTGTTGCAGCCATCCAGGACATACCCGGGGCGATACTCTTTTCGGCATTTGGCATCGGGGCCAGGGGAGCAGTGGGTTCCGTACTGCTGGTCAGCAACTGCCCGTTGGAGGAGGTGCATGAAATCATATTGGATCAGCAGTCCAGGACTTCCGTGGAGCTGGTCCGGGTGCTGGCAGAGAACTACTGGAAGCTGCAAGCCCGTTATAGCCAGGCCACTACAGGTTATGAAAACAGGATAGCCGGAAATACGGCCGGAGTCATCATCGGTGACCGGGCCCTTTTCCTGCGGGACCGTTATCAATACGTATATGATCTAGCGTTAGCCTGGCAGGAATTCTCCGGGCTGCCGTTTGTTTTTGCCTGCTGGATCAGCAACAGAAAATTACCGGTATCCTTTATTGACCTGCTGGAAGTTGCTTTCGAATACGGCGTTTCGCGGATTGATGACCTGTTGGAGAGTCAGCCTGAACTGACGGAATATTATCCCCATGCCGCCAACTACCTCAAAAACCTCGTAGTTTACCGGATGAGTGAGGACATGAAAAACGGCATGACATTATTTCTATCCCTTCGGGATGCGGTTCATCGTTGAGCCCCTTATGGCAGGCCGGGCTTACCGGCCATGGTTGATTCAGGTACAGGATCTGTTTTCAGCAACCTGCTGGAATTCTTTTCAATGATACCCTGCTTGATGGAAATATTTTCCATGACCAGCAAATCCTGTGACAGGATCACCCATTGGGAGGCCGCATCCTTTTCAATGGTCAGCTCCCGTATGGTTCCGGCAACCGGTTCCGTCAGGAATTTTCCGGTAGCCTGGGGGTTTATTTCCTGGTAATACGTATAACGCGCACCGGAACTGAACACCCGCTTTGTGGTCAGGATATTTCCATCCATGCTCGTTGAGTTGATGCCGGCGGCATGTCCAATGGCAATCCGGGCATTATTTTCAAGAACAAAACGGCCACCCCCGGTGATTTGTGTTTTACCGCACCAAAGCGTGGCATGGGGTTCAACAATGAACGAGTGATCAGCGGCTACGTTCCCCAGGTAGGGACCGTCCAGGAAAACCTGCTTACCGGGCATTATCCTCACGTTACCAAGTAAAACTTCACCTTGTTTCTGAACCAGTTTAATGGTGGATGTTTTCCCACTGACCAGGCTCAGTTCCGAACCTCGGTCCACGGACTGGGCATAATCGAACATGCCTCCGTTAAAGGTAACATCGCCACCGATCTGCAGGATGCTGTGCGACATGCTGGTTCCGACCGCTTCCGCATCGGTAAAGGTACCGGCGCGCATTTCCAGGTTACCGCCTACCCTGATCAGCAGGTTATGGTTATGGCCGGTTACCCCGATAAAATTACCCCCGGAAAAAATAAGATCTCCGTTGATGTCCAGGGTATCGCTGGCATCGCAATAGAGGTAATTATCCTGCCCGGTTTGCCGGAACTCCATGTTGCCCTGAACATGCCTGAAATTTTTCTGAAGATCAAAATTCAGCCTGCTCGTGGATTCCAGCACCACATTTCCCCAGGTAACCGTTGTCGGGAAAGTAGCCGGTCCATATTGAAGGAATTTTTGCGTGGATGCCGGCGCGATGACATGGTAACGGCCGGGCATGAAACCGGTATTGTTATGGATATAGCAACTGCCGTTGGCCATCACAAAAGTATGTATCCAGTTGAAATCCGTGACCGTTGCACTTTGTTCGTATACGGCATCAGTTTCAAGCACCAGCCTTTTGAGTTTCAGGCTGGCTATGGACTTCAGTTGCCCGCCCTTTTCAATAAACAATGCGGCCATACTGACCGGCGAAACGGCCTGCATATGATGATTGCTTTGAATAAAATAGACGTTTCTTTCATGCTTCATGTCGGCGGGTTTTTCGCCTGAACCGTCTCTTTTGGAGTTCCAGGATTCGGCCTGCCCGAGAATCCCGTCGCCTGCAGAATAATAGGCCTGGTTTCCGGAAATTAAACGGTTCCCCACGGGTGAGCTGATAAAGGGTCTGTAGCTTATAGCTCCGAGCCTGATATTACCAACGGCTACATCGAGGAAGGAAGGGGAAGGCGCATCCGCTTTCAGGTCAAATGTCAGCCAGAAATAATTTTTTCCGGGTAACAGGGATTTGTCTACCGTCATGGAAAACCCTTCTTCGGGAATCATGGGCAGCGTCTTTCCAATCTGGCTGACACAATAAAACCCCGGATCATTTCCGGTCGACCACAATCGTGCATTTTCAATTGCTTCTGCCAACCTGCCATTGGTGAGCGAAGCTTTAAAATCAATGGATGTAATATTCAGCGCATTGGCTTCACCAGAGGTTTGTATCATGATACCAATACCCTGCTGATCCATGCTGCCCCTGTAGACAAAGGTAGTATCCTGAAAGGTCTCCGTGCCGGTAAACACCATGGGATTTCCGGCAAGGGAGTTCTCCTGCCTGGAAGAATTAATGACAATCATCATGATGATGATAAATGCGGAAAGGGAGGCGGTGGCTATGCCTAAGGTGACCCGAAGGGAGGTTTTCAGTCTTTCAACCGGTCTTGGGCTTCGTCTGTTTCTCATGGACTTTGTTGCTATATTAAAAAGTCATACGCCGTCCTGCCGGAATGGTTACAATTCGTCAGCCCTTACCGGCAGCAGACGGCGGGTTTGTAAGAAACCGTTAAAAAAAACGGTTACCTGATTATAATTTTTTTTCTGAAGGAACGGCCGCCGGAATGCAATTCCAGAAAATACACTCCCGGAGCCATCCCGCGGGTGTCCACGCGCAGGCAGTTGATGCCCGGAACCAACGACCAATCCTGCTGCAGTATCCGGATGGAATGTACATTAAAAAGTTCCATGTGAAGCCGCATGCCCTGATCTGAACCTGTACAGATAAAAAAATCATCCGAAACCGGATTCGGGTAAACCGAACACAAAAGATCCGAATTCGCTTCCTCAAGTCCTGTGGTAAACAACTGGGAACTTTCCATACAACCCAGGCTATCGGTTATTCTGACGGAGTAACTGCCCGGTTGATCCATAACAACAAAGCTTCCGGTTGCACCCGGAATAGGAACCGTATCCAGGTACCACTGGTATGTGTAAGCCGGAGAACAAAAAAGAGTATCATCGGAAAATGTCACCACGGGAGGCGGGAGCAGGTACTCTATGATAAAATCAGTTACGGTGAGGCTGTCGGAGCCATATGGATTGGAAGCCACCAGGGTCACATCAAACGTGCCATAGGCATTATAGCATATGTTGGTTGGATTCTGAACGGTTGAAAAGGAGGGTACTGCACCTGGAAATGACCAGTACCAGTTAGTTGGATTGTTGGTGGAAAGGTCATAGAAATCAAGGCATTTTTTGGCGCAGAAGACCGTGTCACTGGAGGCGAAACTGACCAACGGAGCTTCGTAACAAAACTTGAGTATCCAGTAATCACTTGCCGACAGGTTGTGCCAGGATTTATAGCCTCCCGTATCAGCTTCGGTATAAACACCGGCTACATAACACCCTTCATGGGTCTGGATGGCGTAACCGGTTTCATCATGGCCGTATGTAAAAACGGTCCGGTCCCACTGCAGGACGCCATTGGCATCCGTTTTTACAAGCCAGCCCTGCTCAAGACCCAGGTTATCTTCTGACTTCTCCCCGCCGGTGTTGGAATAAGATGTTCCGCTGATCAGGAAGCCGTCATCCTGGGTACGGATAACCTGGCTTACCTCCTCCGCATCTGTTCCACCGTAAGCCTGGTCCCAAAGTTTGACGCCGTTCGAGTCGGCCTTGAGGGTCCAGAAATCCCAATAACCGCGTGTGGGAGCCGTACGTTCCCCGATGCTGTCCGTTGACCCGGAAGTGCCGGCCATGACAATGCCTCCATCCGCCGCCAACGTCATTCCAAACATCCAGTCAATATTATCTCCTCCATAGGTTTGCTCCCATACAATAATTCCGCCTGGATCCGTCCTGAGCAGCCAGTAATCTGCCTCGCCCCTGCAATAGCCTGTTTTATCACCGCTGGCAGGTGATTTGGAATACCCTCCAAGCAACAAATCTCCCGAAGACAGTGCAATGACCGCCTGCATCATGTCGGTGTTATCGCCTCCAATGGTTTTATCCCAGAGTTTATTCCCGGAAGCATCTGTTTTAATGATCCAGAAATCAAAGTTCAGGTTATTGCTATTGTGATTGTCATCGGATTTGTCACCTCCGGCATTCGATAATGAAGAGCCGCCCAGCAGGTATCCGCCATCCGATGTTTGGGTCACACAGGTTAACAGGTCTGTCTGGTTACCGCCAAACCGTTTATCCCAAAGCTTATTTCCTGCCGAGTCGGTTTTGACTATCCAGTAATCCTTTATTCCCCGGGTCGCTTCCGATACATCTCCACTGCTGTCGGACATGGTGGTTCCGGCCAGGATAAAACCATGATCAGCCGTTTCCCTGGCATCCAGCAACTCTTCCATCAGGCTGCCTCCAAAGGTCCTCTCCCACTGAAGATTGCCGTTAGAATCGGTTTTAACGATCCAGAAATCAAAAGTGACGTAACCGGTGTCATGGTTATCCTGTGTCTTATCTCCTCCTATTCCGGAGTTGGAACTTCCTGCCACGAGCAGTCCATGATCAGAAGTTTCCAATACACGGGTGAATGACTCATATACATTGCCGGAATAGATCTTATCCCAGGATTTCACCAGACCCTGGCCGGAAACCTGACTGAAGTGAAAATAAAAAAGGGAAATCAGCATAGTCCCCAAAAAGCGAAAATTATTTTTCATGATACCGGCTTGAATTACCCCGTCCCACCACCTGGCGGGGGGCCTCGTTGTTTTTTTTCGCCGAAGGCGGCGGAGAATTTACCCCAAGAGATTCAACGTATATAGGATGACGTTAACTTATCATAAAGATACAGGAATAAACTGAACCATACAAACAATTATTTTCAGGCCGGAAATGACCTATTGTTGCAGGTACATGACCTCCCTGACGGCCCGGACCACCCGTTCGGCATTCGGCAGGTAGGCCTCAATCAGGGTGGGCGCATAGGGCAAAGGCACATCTCTTCCCATGACCCGGGTGACAGGGGCATCAAGGAAATCAAAGGCTTCCTTCTGAACTTTAAAAGCCACTTCCGCGGCTATGGATCCGAGTGGCCAGGATTCTTCCACCACCACCAGCCTGCCGGTTTTTTGAACGGATTTTATAATGGAAGCATAATCAATGGGGCGGACGGTCCTCAAATCAATAACCTCTGCATCAACCTGTTCCCTGGCCAGTTCATCTGCAGCGGCAAGCACCACTTTCATCATTTTACCGAAAGAAACGAGTGTGACATCACGGCCAGGTTTTTTAACGTCAGCGGTACCAATGGGCATGAGATATTCACCGTCGGGAACAAACCCCTTATCCCCATACATCTGTTCAGACTCCATAAAAATAACCGGATCGTCATCCCGGATGGCTGATTTCAAAAGTCCTTTGGCGTCGGCAGGGTTGGAGGGCACCACGACTTTCAGCCCGGGGCAATTGGCATACCAGCTCTCAAAGGCCTGTGAATGCTGAGAACTAAGCATTCCTGCCGAAGCCGTTGGTCCTCTGAAAACGATGGGTACGTGAAAATGGCCACCAGACATGGACATCATTTTGGCGGCGGAATTCACCACCTGGTCGATGGCCACCAGGGAAAAATTAAACGTCATGAATTCAATCACCGGGCGCAGGCCGTTCATGGCAGCCCCCACGCCGATTCCTGCAAAACCCAGTTCGGCAATGGGCGTGTCGATGACCCGTTTCGGGCCAAATTCATCCAACATACCCTGGCTGACCTTGTAGGCCCCGTTATACTCGGCAACCTCCTCCCCCATTAAAAATACACGCTCATCCCTTCTCATCTCTTCGTTCAATGCCTCACGCAGGGCTTCCCGAAACTGTAATTCTCTCATGCAGTGGCTGTTGTTTTTCCGGTCAATTTTCCTTCAAAAATACGCAATAAATACGATTCATGCCTTCAGCTCACGGCCCGGTTTAAAAAATCAAGAAAAGGAAGCATGGTTTTATAAATTTCCGTTGTCCTTTTCAGGAAGTCTGATCCCATTACCTCCTTATCCGTAAACGGATGAACCACCACGTAACTGGTATACCGGTACAGATCTATATCCGGATCATTTTTATCCATACCACTGGGCGCCGATTTCACCCATATTTCCGAAAGCTCACCGAATTCCTGCCATAA
>CAYWHE010000131.1:0-6667 GCA_964458125.1 uncultured Flavobacteriaceae bacterium
CCGACTCGCCGACGCAGCCGGCAGCGCGGAAGCTGGGGAGGTTTCACATCCGGAGGCGGAGGTTTTGGCGGAGGCAGCAGCGGCGGGGGCTTTGGAGGTTTTGGCGGAGGCAGCTTTGGAGGCGGAGGCGCCGGGGGAAGCTGGTAGCTTTTCGTTTAAGGTCCAACCCTGAAGGAAAATGGCAGTTTTTGACTGCTGATTTCCTTCCTGGCCAGGTTCAACATAGAAATTTGGTGTAATCTCCAATAGCCTCCATGTTTTTTGAATTCAACCGGTAAACTGCGGATCTGAAGCATTAATGCCCATTCTTCCGTGCAATAGGATGTATAAAAGAAACCGTATTATTTTTCGTAGGCTTTGATGATGTCGCGTACCAGGCGGTGACGGACTACATCGGAGGCATCGAGGTATATAAAATCAATTCCTGCAATATTTTTCAGGATACGGGTAGCCTGAATTAGTCCGGAGGGTTGTTTAACGGGAAGATCAACCTGGGTTATGTCACCGGTAACAATAAACTTGGCAGAAGGCCCCATTCGCGTTAAAAACATTTTCAACTGGCTTTCGGTGGCATTCTGCGCCTCATCCAGGATTACAAAAGCATGATCGAGGGTACGGCCCCTCATAAAGGCCAGAGGCGCCACTTCAATAACACCTGATTCGATATAGGACCGAAGTTTTTCACCCGGAATCATGTCGAATAAGGCATCGTATAAGGGCCGCAGGTAGGGGTCAATCTTTTCCTTCAGGTCACCGGGAAGGAAACCCAGGTTCTCCCCCGCTTCTACTGCAGGACGCGTTAAAATGATCCGTTTGATCTCCTTGTTTTTAAGGGCCCTCACCGCCAGGGCAACGGCGGTGTAGGTTTTACCGGTGCCGGCAGGACCAATGGCAAAGACGATGTCGTTTTGTTCGCTGCTGCCCACCATTTTTTGCTGGTTCGCCGTGCGGGCGCGAACAATCAGTCCCTGCTGACCATATACGAGAATATCCTTTGTCTCCTCACCTGCCTGTATGGGTATAACTCCGGTTCCATTCAGCATTTCCTCCACATCCTGCCGGGTAAGAATTCCTTTGTTTTCAAAATGTGAAATAAGCCTGTTGATTTTATCGATGAAAAGACTGATCTGTGCTTCATCACCCAGCACCTTCAGTTCATTGCCGCGGGATACAATTTTTAAAGCCGGAAATTTTTTTCGGATCAGTTCTAAATTTGAATCGTTGACTCCAAAAAAAGATACGGAGTCGGCAAGTTCAATCGGGATGATAATTTCTCTCAAATGATGCAGTTTAATACGTTCAGGAAACCCGGCAGCTGAGTCAAATCAAACGCCTGCCTTTTTGTACGAATTTTTTTTAATAGGGTTATAGGATACAAATATAATTGATTAGGCGGACTGGCCGCCTCCTGTATCAAAAATCCTGCCTGGAAAGTTATGTTCAACCAACAATCATCCCCTTCTCGCCTCTTGCCACTTATCTTGTATTTATTTGTATGTCAACTATTTAATACATATTCCGGGATGAATAATTGCGATCCGGCCCGGGCCGTTCTTCCAAAAAATTACCCTATATTTGCATCCCTGAAAATAAAAGAGCTTTCAAAAAAACCATGTTTGATAATTTATCCGATAAACTTGACCGTGCTTTTAAAATCCTGAAAGGACAGGGAAAGATCACGGAAATAAATATTGCTGAAACACTCAAGGAGGTCCGAAAGGCTCTTTTGGATGCAGACGTTAACTACAAAGTAGCCAAAACGTTTACGGATACCGTTAAAGAAAAAGCGCTGGGCCAGGATGTATTGATTTCGGTGAGCCCGGGGCAGCTGATGGTCAAAATCGTGCATGCTGAACTGGTTGCCCTGATGGGTGGCCGTCAGGCCGAACTGGACCTGAAAGCGAATCCGACTGTAATCCTGATGTCGGGATTGCAGGGTTCGGGTAAGACAACGTTAAGCGGCAAACTGGCCGGTTATCTCAAGAATAAAAGGGGAAAGAATCCCCTGTTGGTAGCCTGTGACATCTACCGTCCTGCAGCCATCGAGCAGCTCCATGTGCTTGGCCAACAGATTGGAGCAGAGGTCTATTCAGAACCGGAAAACAAAAACCCGGTTCAGATTTCCCGGAATGCCATAGCCCGGGCAAAAGAACTGGGAAACAATGTTGTTATTATCGATACGGCCGGTCGCCTGGCTGTGGATGAGGCCATGATGAATGAAATTTCAGCCATCAAAGAAGCCATCCGACCGAATGAAATTTTATTCGTCGTGGATGCCATGACCGGTCAGGATGCGGTAAACACGGCTAAAACCTTCAACGAAAGGCTTGATTTCGATGGAGTGGTATTGACCAAAATGGATGGAGACACGCGGGGTGGTGCGGCTCTTTCCATTAAATCAGTGGTCAACAAACCGATTAAATTTATCGGTACCGGGGAGAAGCTGGATGCCCTGGATGTATTTTACCCGGAACGCATGGCCGACCGGATTTTGGGCATGGGTGATATCGTATCCCTGGTGGAAAAGGCACAGGAACAGTTTGACGCCAAGGAGGCCGCTGAATTGCAGAAAAAAATTGCCAAAAACCAGTTTAATTTCAATGATTTTTACAACCAGCTTCAACAGATAAAAAAAATGGGAAACATGAAAGATCTTGTTTCCATGATACCCGGTGTGGGCAAGGCGGTGAAAGACATTGACATCAGCAACGATTCCTTTAAAAACATTGAAGCCATCATCCAGTCGATGACGATGCAGGAAAAGGAAGATCCGGGCCTCCTCAACGGCAACCGGAAAAAAAGAATTGCAGCGGGCAGCGGCACCACCATTCAGGAGGTAAACAAACTCATCAAACAATTTGAAGATATGCGGAAGATGATGAAAATGTTTGCCGGCGGCAAGGTTCCCAAGATGCCTCCCATGGGAATGAGAAGGTAATTCTATACCCTGACAGGAATTTCACCGGTCTGTCCATTAGCACCTTCCCCTTATACAGATCAACGGATCAAACTGACATTAACTTTTTTAGCGTATGATACTATTAGATGGAAAAGAAACAGCTGCAGCCTATAAAAAGGACCTGGCTACGGAAGCGGCCCTGCTGAAGGCAGCCAGGGGCCGGCCTCCGCACCTTGCCGCCATCCTTGTCGGGAACAGTGGGGCTTCGGAAACCTATATTGCCAGCAAGGTGAGTACCTGTCATGAAATCGGTTTCAATTCCACCCTTATCCGTTTTGAAAATACCATTACCGAAAAGGAATTGCTGGAAAAAATCTTAGCCATCAATACCGATCCGGCCATTGACGGATTGATTGTGCAAATGCCTCTTCCCATGCATATTTCGGTGCAGCGGGTGACGGAAACCATATCGCCATCGAAGGATGTGGATGGCTTTCATCCGGTGAACGCCGGCCGGATGATGCAAAATCTGCCCTGTTATGTAGCTGCCACCCCGAAGGGTATATTGCTTTTATTTGAAAAGTATAACATTGAAACCGCGGGCAGGCATTGTGTGATCCTGGGCCGCAGCAACATTGTCGGTACCCCGATGAGTGTACTGATGTCGCGCAACAGCTATCCTGGCAACAGCACGGTTACACTTTGCCACAGCCGGACAAAAAACCTGACTGCACACCTGCAACAGGCCGATATTCTCATAGCCGCACTCGGCAACCCGGAATTTGTCAGGGGTTCCATGGTTAAGGAAGGGGCAGTAGTCATTGACGTGGGGATCACCCGAATAGCCGATACCAATGCCAAAAGGGGTTATCGTATACGGGGTGATGTTAAATTTGACGAAGTATCGCCAAAATGCAGTTATATCACCCCGGTTCCCGGAGGTGTAGGGCCGATGACCATCATCGGGCTGATGCAGAACACCCTGCTGGCTGCAAAAGGAGAGGTTCATTTCTGAACCTGTCATAACCCGGAAATATTTACCATTTCAAAGGATGTCATCCCACACCAACAAACTTCCGCTGATGGAAGGTTTTTACACCATTCAGGGGGAAGGCTTTCATGCCGGTGAAGCCGCATATTTTATCCGGCTTGGAGGATGTGATGTAGGCTGTGTCTGGTGTGATGTTAAAGATTCCTGGGATAAAAAAAAACACCCGGAGGTAACCGTCAGGACCATTGTCGGCCATGCCCTGCTTCATCCTGCCAGGGCAGTCGTCGTTACCGGAGGGGAGCCGTTGCAATATAACCTCGATGAATTATGTTCCGCCCTGAAAAAGGAACATTTCTCCACCTGGCTGGAAACCTCCGGCGCTTTTCCCCTGAGCGGATCATGGGACTGGATATGCCTGTCACCAAAAAAATTCAAAGCACCCCTGTCCGGGGTGGTGAAAGCGGCTGATGAACTTAAAATCATCATCTACAATGCTTCTGATTTTAAATGGGCAGAGAAGTATAAAAAGTACGTAAAACCTTCCTGTAAACTTTTCCTGCAACCGGAATACGGCGTGTTCAATAAAATGATGCCCATGATCGTTCAATATGTGAAGCAACATCCCGAATGGAGGATTTCCCTGCAGGTGCATAAGGTCATGAGCATTCCATAAGCCGCTCAGTTCCTTCCGATTTTTCCCGCCAATCATATGAATCTGCTTTAACGCCTGCCTTTATGGAATAATCGTTTACTTTGTGAAGACATCACGAATATCATGAATAAAATTCTTCTGTTTCTATTGTTTACTTTTTCAGCCGTAACGGTATGTAAAGCACAAAAGGGTGTTGCTTATACGACCAGGTCCAAAGCTGCCATAAAAGCATTTGAACGGGGAGCCATTGCCTATGATTACAAACGTTATGCAGAAGCCATAGAATCATTAAAGAATGCACTGAAGGAAGATGAAAACTTTATCGAAGCGCACATGCTGTTCGGTGATATAGCGGCTGATACACGGGACTGGGAAACTTCCGCCCAACACTACAAAAGAGCCGTAGACCTGGATCCTGCTTTCTTCCCGCAGAATTATTACAACCTGGCCAAATCTGAAATGCACCTTGAAAAATACGAAGAGGCCGGTACACACCTGAAAAAATTTCTGACCGTCACGAAAATTGCTCCGGCATTGAAAACCCGGGCTGTCAAACTTCTTGAAACATGTTTATTTGCTGCTGAACAGGTTAAACATCCGGTTCCCTTTAACCCCGTTAACCTGGGCGACAGCATTAATTCCACGGCCAAAGAATATTTACCCGTTCTTACGGCAGATGAACAACTTATCGTGTTTACCCGGATGAAACCGAAGGCGGTACAGCACCCGGGCATAGGCAGCAACAATTTCGAAGAAGATTTTTACACGGCAGAAAAATCAAACCATGCCTGGTCTTTGAGCAGGCCTGTAGGTCCTCCTATTAACACACCTTTAAACGAAGGAGGGCAATGCCTCTCTCCCGACGGACATTCCATATATTATACCGGATGTGACCGCCCGGAAGGAATGGGCAGCTGTGATATTTATTTTTCCCGGAAGACGGGCAACAAATGGAGTGAGCCCGTTAATTTAGGAAGCAAGGTCAATTCAAAAGAATGGGATTCACAGCCCAGCATTGCCTTTGATGACAACACGCTGTACTTCACCAGTACCCGACCCGGTGGTTTTGGGGGAAGCGATATATGGAAATGTGTGAAAGGTCCTGACGGGTCATGGGGAACGGCTGTAAATTTGGGCCAGGTGATCAATACATCGAAAAATGAAAACTCCCCTTTTATCCATACCGATAACCGAACCTTGTATTTTTCAAGCGATGGCCATCCCGGTATGGGTGATGCGGATTTATTCCTGAGCCGGATCGACAGCAACGGGCAATGGCAGCCACCGGTGAATTTGGGTTACCCGATCAACACCAGCGGGGAGGAGTTCAGCCTGTTTGTCAGTAATGACGGCCATACCGGGTATTTTTCAACCGAGCGCCTGAAGGGATTCGGCTCACTGGATTTGTATTCGTTTGAAATGGCTGCAAGCATCCGGCCCTTCGTGGTGAGTTACGTAAAAGGCACGGTTACCGGCTTTTCAGATAAAAAACCATTACAGGCAGCTTTTGAAATCATCGACAATGAAACCGGCAGGGTGGTTGTGAAATCGAATACAGACAGGGTTACGGGTGAATTCCTGGTTTGCCTTCCCAGCGGAAAAGACTACGGACTAAACGTTTCCAAAGAAGGCTACCTTTTTTATTCCGACCATTTTTCCTGTAAGGATCCATCCGGTATGAAAAATGCCTACCTGGTTTCGGTTGAAATGAAGCAGGCGAAAGCGGGTGAAAAAGTCATATTGAAGAATATATTTTTTGAATCCAATTCCTTCGAACTGAAAAGCGAGTCCTTCCCCGAGTTGGGAAAATTAACCGCATTTTTAACTGCATCCCCGAATATAAAGATTGAAATCGGCGGGCATACCGATCAGGTGGGAGATGAAAAAAGCAATCTGGTCCTTTCTGAAAAACGTGCCAGGGCCGTTTTTGATTACCTGGTGAGGGCAGGAATTCCAGAATCCAGGCTCAGTTCTAAAGGTTACGGGGAAAGCAAACCGGTTTCCGATAATGAAACAGAAGAAGGGAAAGCCCTGAACCGGAGAACCGAATTCCGTATTCTGTCTATACAGTAAGTTGCCTGTCCAGTATAAGAAAATAACCCAAAGGGAGTTTACCTGTCCGTCA
>CAYWHE010000131.1:6767-11507 GCA_964458125.1 uncultured Flavobacteriaceae bacterium
AAGGGAGTTTACCTGTCCGTCAGTCGAGGATCATTTTTATGCCGGGCAGTTCTTTGCCTTCTATATATTCCAGCAAGGCTCCCCCACCCGTGGAAACATAACTGACCTGGTCTGCAAGCTTGAATTTATTAATGGCGGCAGCGGAATCGCCTCCTCCGATCAGTGAATAGGCTCCGTTTCTGGTGGCTTTCACAATAGCCTCCGCCACCTTTCGTGTTCCCGTTTCAAATTTAGGCATTTCAAATACACCCATGGGTCCGTTCCAAAGAATGGTTTTCGACTGCCCGATGATACCGGTAAACAAGGTTATGGTTTGGTTCCCAAGATCAAGTCCCATCCAGCCATCAGGAATCTCCATGATATTACATTCACCGGTATTCGCCTCATTCGAGAACTGATCACCGGTCACCGTATCGACAGGAAGATGTATCTGGATTCCAAGGTCCCTGGCCTGTCTCATCATATCATTGGCCAGATCAAGCTTATCCTCTTCGCATAATGACTTCCCTATTTTTCCGCCCCGGGCTTTAATAAAGGTATATGCCATGGCCCCCCCGATAATCAGGTGATCCACCTTCTTCATGAGTTGTTCAATGATCAGGATCTTATCCGAAACCTTGGCGCCTCCCATGATAGCGGTAAAAGGACGCTCCGACTGGTGAAGGACCTTATTGATACTGTTGAGTTCATTGGCCATGACGTAACCGAACATTTTGGCAGAAGGAAAAAATTTCGCGATCACAGCCGTTGAAGCGTGTGACCGGTGAGCGGTGCCAAATGCATCATTCACGTATACATCACCATAGGCTGCCAGTTTCCGTGCAAAATCCTCATTCCCCTTTTCCTCCTCTTTATAAAAACGCAGGTTTTCAAGCAGGAGCACTTCCCCCGGCAACAACGATTCGGTCAAGGCAGCTGTTTCTTCTCCCATGCAATCCGGTGCAAATTTTACCGGTTTATTCAGCAGCTCAGCCAATTTTTTCAGAATATGTCTTAAGGAATATTTGTCTGCTGGGCCTTCTTTCGGGCGGCCCAGATGCGACATGAGGATTACGGCACCCTGGTCATTCAGGATTTTCAGTATGGTGGGTACGGCAGCCCGGATGCGGGAATCATCTGTAACATGGAGGTCCTTATCCAGGGGCACATTAAAATCAACACGAATGAGGGCTTTCTTACCGGCAAAATTAAACTGATCAATGGTCTTCATACATCAACTTTTAATGCTGCAAAAATAGGTAACTGCACCAAACAAAAAAAGCCGGTAGGTGGCCTGGTCAACTGGTTGTTTTACGGTATGAAAACAACTGACACCGAAATTGATCCGATAATTATTCCCAAACAACAACCGGCTGCGAGCTGACAGGTCCCATAAAAAAAGGCCTTACCGGGGCAAGACCTTTTTATTTTTTCCTGGAAATTTACCGGCTGATGATCAGCTTTTGTGTTTGCGTTATTTCTTCCGATTGGAAGCGGCAGTAATAAACGCCTGCCTTCAGGTTGGCTACGGAAAATTTGACCTCCAGGCCACCGGCCTCATAGATCCGTTCTGAAAGTTCCAAGACGTTCTTTCCAAGGGCATCAAACACCTGTATGGATCCCCTGGTATCACTATCCAACGCCAAATTTAAAACCACTTCACTTCCTGCCGGGTTAGGCTGCAGGGTAAATGAAACCGGGCCGGACGGCAAACCGAGTTTGCAATTGATGGTAACATGGGAATATCCTGAGATCCGGGTACATCCGTTTGGGGTGGTCACCTTCACCGAATATTTACCTGCAGATTTGGCCATGTAACTTTGTGCTGTAGCACCGGGAATACCTGAATTATTCAGCCTCCATTGATAGGCATAGCCGGTTCCGCTGTTAGCCGTCAATAACACACTGTCGCCAAGGCAGAATGTGAGGGGTCCTCCCGCTGTAATAACAGCAACAGGCTCCACGGATACCTGCACGGGTGGAGAGGCATTGGTACAACCGGATGCGTTTGTCAACACGGCTTTATACGTACCGGGTTTGGACGCCATATAGGCCGAACCGGAGGCACCCGCCAGATAATGGCCATCTCTTTTCCACTGGTAGGTAAATGATCCTGATGTACTGGCCTGAAGGGTAACACTGCTTCCATAACAAATGCTGGTGGGACCGAGCGGGGTAAGTGTTGCCAGGGGTTTTCCCTTTACTTGGATATAACCTGATTTGGTTAAGGTATCCGTTCCCATCGGGCTGGTTACAATCAGTGTAACATCATAATAACCTGTAGCGGCATATTGAACGACCGGATTCTGAAGGGTCGAAGAAGAGGGATTACCTCCCGGAAAACTCCAATTATAATAGGTGGGCAGGTTGGTACTCAGATCGGAGAACTGAATCGCATCGCCTCTGCAGATAAGGGTATCGGCTGCCTGGAACAGGGCTTCAGGGGGATTGCAGGCGGGATACAGGTTGCTGGAAACCTGGGTGGAAAGTCCGGCTGCATCCGTAACAGTCAGGGATATCTGAAAATAAAATGTTTCCCCGTTACATCCCACCGGTGAAATTACAGTTGAGGTCACCTTATTGGTATCAACTCCTTCAGGATGTTCATGGTTGTTGTGCTTCAGGATGGTCTGCCAGCGGTAAAAAAGTTCATTCGGACCATGCTCAAGATCACTGACCTGGGCCTGGAGCGGCAGGTTAGTCAAACCAGCAGTCGTATATAAATCACCATCATTGAAGCTGGTAATCTGTACACTGGGGGGTGAATTGTTTACCGAAATAAAAACAGAATCAGAAGCCACCTGTCCGGTGTTGTCGGTAACCTTCAGTATGGCATAAAAGGACGCCGGTAAACTGCCCGGTATACTGTAAATATAAGTTGGATTTGCCAGTATACTGGAATCACCGTTGCCGAATTTCCAGAGGTAGGTCAAAGGCATGCCTTCGGGATCGGAGGACTGATTTCCGGTGAAACTAACGGTCAGCGGGGAACCCCCGTAATGAATATCACTTGTGGCAACCGCTACAGGAGGGTTATTCACATTCAGTGTATAGGCAATTCTTCTGATCTGATCCGGATAACGTACATAGTGTATAAATTTGTCCTTGGGGCTCATGCCAACAAATACCACTGCCCCGTTGGAGGATTCAAAATCCTTCACGGTATCAGCATCGTTGTTGCCATCGAATTTGAAGTTTTTGATCCATTGCGCCCCGTAATCTCCATGAAAATAGGTATTCTGGTAAATCACCGGGTACGTATTCCCGGTATACCAAACTCCGCCCACGGATGCATTGCCCGGAAAAACAGGGCCATAAACCGGTGATCCGGGGCTGTTCAGATTAATTTCTGCGGCATTATTTCCCGACCAGGTACCGGTTCTTGCCTGGTTGCTGCCATGCCTCCAGTCGACCGCCGGCCTTTCGTGAAGAAATTTTGGAATGCCCGCCGGAATCTGAACAGCATTGTTGCAGGGATTCGGGAAACCTGGATTTGGATTGAGCGTAGCCTGTTGCAAAAGTTGATTGAAGTAAAAGTATTGCTGGGTACAACCTCCTGTTCCAAACAATGGATTGGGGGCATCCTGGTTTTGGATATTCTGGATGTTGTAGCTTGACATGACGGTTAACCCTTCGTAAATAGGCCATCCACAATTTTTACCAGGGCCCTTGATGACCTGCAGGTCCTCCCATGTTCCCCAACCCACATCTCCGACATAGAGTACACCCGGATCTCCTGCTGTAATATCCGTACTTCCGGTATTTGGCCGGATAGTCATGCGGAAAGGATTGCGCAAACCCAATGCCCATACCCTGGATTTTGGGGCGCGGGGATTGGCCGGGTCAAAAAACGGGTTTGATGGTAGTCCGTCACCTGTAGCCGGGTCTATTCGTAAAACTTTTCCGGCCAGGCAATCGACCAGTTGGGAGCGGAATGCCCCAATATTTTCCTTCGGCCTGATAATCGTATCCGTGAGGCCCTGGCTCCAGTATGTTGCACCACCTCCCCCGTCTGCAAAATTATAACTGGCACCGTCGCCGGTGGAAACAAGCAAGGATCCGTCTCTTCCAAAAACCAATGACCCGCCACTATGGGATTCATGCAACAAGGGAATACCTGTTTTTTTGTTTTCACCAACCAGTACCAGCCTGCTGCCGTTTACCACACTGGTAAAATTGGTGGCAGCATCAGCGGTATAGCGTGTTACCCTAACAATGGTCGCATTATAATATTCATTGGTGTTGGCATTGTAAGCCGGTGTTCCGTAATTCATCAGATAATGACGGTCCACGGTATAGAAAAGGTAAAAGTAGCCGTTACTCAAAAAATCAGGATCAAGGGCAAAGCCATTCAAACCATGGTCGCGCCATCCCCCGACTTCTTCACTGATATCCAGCAACGGGGTCAGCAATTTAATACCGTTGGTGTCAACAATCCATACCTTTCCGGCCTTTTCCCATACATACCGGCGGCCATTGGCGTCAAATGTAAATCCTTCCACTTCTGTCCAGCCCGAGCTGACAAGCTGATCCTGAAAATTTGCAGGAAGGGTTTGTGCCGATGCTTTTGAAGGGGCATCGAACAGCAATCCAGTTAACAAAATGACAAACAGGTATCTGGTAGTTGAGCGGAAGTAATTTTTCTTCATTGGATAATGAGGGCTTTTAAAAAAATGAAAGCAAAAAATAACCAAAACTCTTCCTGCCAGTAAAATTTTTTTGGCCAATTGTACTGTTTCCGGGGTGAAAAGCACCTTATTC
>CAYWHE010000132.1:0-11455 GCA_964458125.1 uncultured Flavobacteriaceae bacterium
GGTCAGCAGACATCGACAGCAGTGTTAACGGCACCCCTATATGATTATTCAGGTTGCCTGATGTGCAGGCGGTACGAAAGGTGGTTGACAGAACAGCATGCACGAGCTCCTTCGTGGTGGTTTTTCCGTTGCTGCCGGTGATGGCGATAAACGGGATGGAGAGCTGCCTCCGGTGGTAACGGGCAAGCTGCTGCAAGGCTTCCAGCGCACCGGGGACCAGCAGGCAACGTTCACCGGATTGGTGTGCGGGCTCATCCATGATGGCAAATGCAGCACCTTTGTCCAGCGCCTCACCGGCAAAGACGTTCCCGTTGAAATGTTCACCTTTTAATGCAAAAAACAGGGAGCCCGGTACAATATGACGGGTATCCGTACTGATATGGGGATGGTCACGGAAGAGGGTATACAGCCGGGGGATGGTCGTTTCCATCCTGCAAAAATAAAAATGCCCCGGGATGTATTCCCGGGGCACCATGATAACTTTTCAACGAAATGAATTAATGTTTCGCCTTTTTTCCCAAACCAACCGGGCTACCCACCCGGATCATGGCGCAGCGGAATCCGATGTAATCGGTACTCTGGTTTTCATCCAGGTAACGGCGGGCACCGGGTGACATCCAGTAGGCCCTGTCTTTCCAGGAACCTCCCTTGTACACGCGGGCCGAATCATTCACCATGGTAGTCAGGCCATAATTATAAACGATATATTCCGGTTCATCACCATCCAGGTTGTTCTTATTATCAGCCTTGGAGTAATTCCTCCTGTCCTGTGTCTGCTTTTCATCCACATCCACATAAACAATCCGGCCCAGGCTGTCCTTATCGTCAATCGCACCCTCCTCATCGGTCTTTTGCGTTTTAAATACGTTACCGCGGTAAGAGTTAAAATCAGATTTATCCTCATGGGAAAGGGGACGGTAAACATCCTTCACCCATTCGGCCACATTGCCGCCCATGTTATACAGTCCATAATCGTTGGGCCAGTAAGACAGCACCGGTGCAGGAATATCGGCATTATCGTTCAGTTTGCCGGCAACACCCATATTATCGCCTCGTCCGCGCTTGAAGTTAGCCAGCATGTCCCCTTTGAATTTCTCATCTCCGTTCCGTACAATATGGCCGTTCCAGGGATATTGTTTCCGCTCGGTAACCCGCTCAAAAACGGTGTTCCCGATCAGGCCCAGGGCTGCATATTCCCATTGGGCTTCGGTTGGCAATTCATACCGGGGAAGTAAAATACCGTCTTCCATTCTCACCTTCCTCGTACCAGCTCCTTTCGGGTTCAGATCTTCAGGAAGGTTCTTAACAAGTCCTTCGTACTGATTGGCCAGGTAAGCATCCGTATTGAAGTTATCCTCATTCACCTGGTCGGGGTTGACCCGGAGAATTCCTTCACGGATTAATATGGCTTCATTGACACGGTCCGTTCGCCAGGCGCAAAAATCAGTGGCTTTCAGCCAGTTGACGCCAACAACCGGATAATACTGGTAGGCCGGGTGACGCAGGTAAAGTTCTACGTAAGGTTCATTATAGGCCAGACGATCCCTCCAAACCAGGGTATCGGGCAATGATTTTTTATACACTTCCGGGTAATCCGTTCCGAAAACACGGTCCAGCCAGTAAAGATATTCCAGGTAATGGATATTGGCGACCTCTGTTTCATCCATATAAAAGGAGGCTACCGTGACCCTTCTTGGAATATTGTCCCAATCCACCTGGATATCCTGCTCGGTACGGCCCATACTGAAGGTACCACCCTCAATCAGGATCAGCCCGGGTCCGGTTTCCTGTTCATCGTAGGGAACCACTTGAAAGCCACCGTTTTTGGGGTCATTATAGTTCCAGCCGGTAACGGATGATTTGGGCTCCTTGCAGGAGGAACTGAAGATCAATAATCCGGTAATAACCAGCGCCGGGGCCTTAGTTAACAACTTCAGATTTTTCATTTTTGCTGATATGAAGATTGGTAGGTATTCAGGTTGCAAAGAAACTAAAAACTTGGACAACTTATTGTTCTGAACCGTTTCTTTTTGGGTTTGCAACCAAACTGCAGTCCCAGCGAAAGTTCATGCGATCCGGCCGTGGCGTTGCTGAGTTTGGAAATGGTGATATCATAACTGTATCCGAATTTAAAAATTCCCCTTTGTATTCCGATCAGGGCGATAAAGGCATCGCTCGACATGAAGGAATTATAGGCATTGAAGCTGCCCCTGTACCACAAACCGCCCACAATGGGACTGTGCAGCACATAAATACCCAGGTTGATCTGGTTAAAAGCCGCCTGCTGAACATACAATACATTCGGAGAAATGAAGGTTCCTTCATCACGGTCCTGTTTATACCTG
Source organism: uncultured Flavobacteriaceae bacterium (assembly GCA_964458125.1). Taxonomy (GTDB): domain Bacteria; phylum Bacteroidota; class Bacteroidia; order AKYH767-A; family OLB10; genus CAYWHE01. The sequence continues at coordinate 2,346 of CAYWHE010000132.1, forward strand.
TAGTTCGAACTGCCGCCCACCGGCAACATGGCCCCCAGGTGTCCGGTGAATTTCATCGGCAACTGGCTGCCACCCTGTACGATAAAGGCTTCATCCGGCTGGGTCAGGTGGTTCACGGCAAGTCCTCCGTATATTTTTGAACTATAGAGTAAAATGCCGGCGGAGAAGTCGGCAAAAGATTTGGTTTCATTGGGCCTCACCTCCTGAGTCTGGTAAACAAAACCATACCGGGGATCAATCATATCGCCAAAGGTAAGTTTGTCCCAGTCGACCTTTTTCTGCACATAGGTGGCCTGTACGCCGGCCTTAATCGAAAATGTGCGGCTCAGGTTCAGCTGGTAAGAATAGATTCCGCTGATATTGGTCGTGGAAACGGTGCCTTCCCCGGCCCTGTCGTTCATGATCACGAGCCCGAGCCCCCCGGAAAGTGCGTCAATATGCTGGTCATAGGAGGCTGCATAGGTGATGTAGGTTTTTGCAAGAGCCGGCCATTGGTTTCGGTAATTGATGCAGACCCTCGGACACCGGGCTGAACCGGCAAAGGCCGGGTTCAGGTATATGGGAGCAGCATAAAACTGCGTAAACTCAGGATCCTGGGCATTTGCAGCCAGACTGATCACCATCAAAACCAACAACCAGATTCTTCTTACCATAGCGAAAGCAATTAATAATATAATACGTTGTACGAAGAATAATAAATAGGTTTCAACTGGAAGGTAAAAGCAATATTCAAAATATGTCTTCGTTTAACGAATGCCCGAAAAAAACCAGAACCGTTTTTCCATGCTAATATGATCCACAAATATATATTTTTTCGTTTTCAATATCAAAACAAAATATATTTAAACATTACCTTCGCCTGACCGTTTCCCTGCCACAAGCGTCTCTGGTGACAGTTTGTAATCCTTTCAAAATGAGCCTGAAACCACACTTAAGCCTGCTTCTTTTTACGACATTCATTACTTTTGCAAAAGCACAGTCGAGGCAGGAATTCAACCGTAAACTGGAGTGGAAAAGCCCGGCTTCGGTGAAAGTTGCCGAAGGGGAGTACCAGAAATATCTTCGTTTTACCGGGGCCCGTTACCGGTACGAGGACCAGCGCCTGCCCTCCTACTCCGAAGTATTTGCGCTGCCAGGCCATGCCATTGGCGCCCGTTTTACGCTGGTAAACCCAGTTTTTGAACCGCTTGTGGAAACCGATTATATCGAAAACCCGGCCCTGGTGCCAACCGTTATTGAACCAAAATCGCATACCGGTCTGGAAAATAAGCATCCTTTAACAACGGTAACCTTTATCCCCCTTCGCCGGAACCCGTCCACCAACCAGGTGGAAAAGCTGATTTCATTCGGGCTGCTGCTGACTCCTGAAATCACCGGCAGCAAACCGCCGTCCGGGAACCGCTATTACGGCCCCGCTTCGGTGCTGGCATCGGGCGACTGGCACCGCATCAAGGTTACTGCGGATGGAATATACAAACTCTCCAAAAGCTTCCTGAACTCCATCGGCATTTCTACAGCCGGTCTGAATCCCAGGAATATCAGGGTGTTTGGGAACGGAGGAGGCATGGTTCCCAGGCTGAATTCACTGCCCCGCCGGGACGACCTGGTGGAAAATGCCGTCTTCACTTATGATGAAAACAATAACGGATCCTTTGATGACAACGACTACATTCTTTTTTACGGACAAGGACCCGATCGATGGAAATTTGGAAGTGACAGCCGTTTTCATCATCAGACACATCTCTTTTCGAATCATACCAGTTATTTCATAACCTCCAGCCTTGGACAAAACAAACCATTGGCCGTTTTGCCGGTGGAAAATGGTCCCGCCACGGACCAGGTGAATGCCTTTGACGATCATATCTTTCATGAAAAAGATTTGCTCAATTTCATTAAATCCGGCAACCAGTTTTACGGGGAGTCCTTCGATGTATTGCTTTCACAGGATTTTTCAGATTTTACCTTTCCCGACCTCGATGCTGCCGAACCTGTTTACGTGCAATCCAGCGTGGCCGCCCGCTCCATTGGGATAAACAGTTCCTTCACCCTGAAGTACGGCGGCAGTATCGTGCTGAATCAAACGGTCGGCGCCGTCTCGAGTTGCTTTACCTGTCCTTTTGCCTCGGTCAACAGCACTTCGGGGACGTTCCTGGCCGGCAACGGAAACATTACCCTGACGCTTGTTTACAACCAGCCTTCGGCCTCTTCCATCGGCTGGCTGAATTTTCTGGAGGTGAATGCCCGACGGAACCTCCGGTTGAGCGGCGGTCAGTTACTTTTCCGCGACAGCCGCTCAACCGGTACCGGAAAAATCGGACAGTTCAACTTGTCCAATACTTCCGGAACCATGCAGGTTTGGGATGTTACAGATCCCTGCGAAGTTAAAATTCAGCCCTTCTATAATGGAGGAAATTTCCTGTCCTTCCTGGCCAGGACTGATTCCATCAGACAATTTGCAGCCTTTAACGGCACTTCTTTTCTCACACCCGAGGAGGATGGAAAGGTGGCCAATCAAAACCTGCATGCGATGGGTCCAACGGATATGGTCATAGTCACGCATCCTGATTTTCTCGCCGAAGCCAGCCAGCTCGCCGAATTTCACCGTTCACACGATAACCTCCGGGTGCAACTGGCCACCACCACTCAGGTCTACAACGAATTTTCCGGTGGTATTACAGACATCTGCGGCATACGGGATTTTATGAAGATGTTTTATGACCGGGCGTCCATCCCAACGGATCAGCCAAGATACCTGCTGTTGTTTGGTGACGGATCATACCAGAACAAGGGCAGTTCAGAAGGCAACACCAATTTTATCCCCACATTTGAAACCGACAATTCCTATGACCTGGTGGCCTCCTATGTTTCAGATGACTATTTCGGACTACTGGATGATAATGAAGGACTTTTCGGCCCCTCGAATTATGAATACCTGGATGTCGGTATTGGCCGTTTTCCGGTGAAGAATACGACGGAAGCCAGGGCCATGGTGAACAAGGTTGTGACATACAGCACGGCTCCTGGCAGTATTGATGAGCAGGGGGTTTGTTCTTCGGGAAAATGCAATCCCATGGGCGATTGGCGAAACATCATGTGCTTTATCGGTGATGATGAAGATAATTCCACACACCTCGATCAGTCGGATGACCTCGCCACTTATATCGATACCACTTACAACAATTACAATATCGATAAAATTTATTTTGACGCCTACCCGGAAGTGGCCACTCCAGGCGGACAGCGCTATCCTGCCGTGAAAGACCTGATCAACAGGAGGGTGGAAAAGGGTGCTCTGCTGATTAATTATACGGGACACGGGGGAGAACTTGGACTGGCCCATGAACGGGTCATGGAGGTTTCGGATATCAATGCCTGGGAAAATGGTTGCCGCATGCCTATATTCATGACGGCCACCTGCGAGTTCAGCCGCTTTGACGACCCGGACCGGACCAGCGCTGGTGAACTGGTACTGTTGAATGAAAAGGGAGGAGGCATAGCCCTGTTCACCACCGTCAGACTTTCCTATTCCAATTCCAATTACGACATCAACTTCGACATGTTCCGCCATCTTTTCGATACCATTAACGGGGAGATGCCGCGGATCGGCGACATTTTCAAACTCAGCAAACGGGAAAATGCCACGGTTGAAAATACCCGCAACTATTCCCTGCTCGGTGATCCGGCGGTGAGACTGGCTTATCCTTCCTACCAGGTTGAAACGACCAGTTTTAACGGCAAACCCGTTTCCGCTGATGCCGATACCATAAGCGCCCTGAGCAAGGTGACCATAGCCGGACATATCAGCGATCAAAACGGAAATAAAATCACTTCCTTCAACGGTATCATCTACCCGACCATTTTTGATAAGTCGGCCAACATACGCACCCTCGTCAACGACCCATCCAGCCTGCTGAGAACATTCAAACTGCAGAAAAACATTCTTTACAAAGGAAAAGTATCCGTCGTCAACGGTGATTTTTCCTACAGCTTCATTGTTCCCAAAGACATCGCCTACCAGTATGGGAAAGGCCGCATCAGCTATTATGCCCAGAACGGATTTGCCGATGCCAGCGGTCATTATGAGAACTTTTTCATCGGAGGTTCCTCCGACAATGCATTAAATGACGTGCAGGGCCCGCAAGTGAAACTGTTCATGAATGATGAAAAATTTGTTTCAGGAGGGATTACTGATGAAAACCCGAAACTGTATGCACTGGTTAACGATTCCAGCGGAATCAATACAGTCGGTAACGGCATCGGACATGACATCACTGTCCAGCTCGACAACCGTACCGACCAGGTTTTTGTGCTGAATGACTATTACGAAGCGGAACTGAACAGCTACCAGAAAGGAAAAATCATTTACGGGCTGGATGACCTGTCCGAAGGTCCGCATACCGTAAAACTCAAGGTATGGGACATCAACAATAACTCCTCGGAAGTGACCACCGATTTTGTGGTGGCATCCTCTGCCGGACTGGCGTTGAAACATGTGCTGAATTACCCGAACCCGTTTACCACGAATACCACCTTTTATTTTGAACACAACAAACCCTGCACGGGATTGCAGGTTCAGGTTCAGATCTTTACCATCACCGGCAAACTGGTTAAAACAATTAATGAAAATATCCAGTGCGAAGGATTCCTGTCCAATAAAATCAAATGGGACGGGCGGGATGACTATGGCGACCAGATCGGTAAAGGGGTTTACATATACAACCTGAAGGTCAGGGCCGGGGACGGAACTTCTGCACATAAAATTGAAAAACTGGTCCTTTTAAAGTAAGGTAACCATTTTTTATATTATTCGTTATATTTGCATCCCGATTTCAAAAACAGATCTTCGGTCGGGCAATAATTGAACAGGCATGCTGTTTAATTATCTTAACCCTTGATTCAAAACCAATATCCAATGAAAAAAGCAAGTATTCTGTTGCTGGTAATGACCTTGCGGCTGACTGTATCCTATGCACAGGATAAATCCAACCTGCTGGGCCAGATCAATACCATAACAACTGCTGTCCCCTTTTTAATCATTTCCCCTGAAGCACGTTCAGGCGGCATGGGCGATGCCGGAGTGGCCTCCAGTCCGGATGCCAGTTCCATGCACTGGAACCCTGCCAAGTACGCCTTTGTGGATAAGAAAACGGGAATCGCCATCTCCTATACACCCTGGCTTCGCCAGCTCGTACCCGACATCAACCTGGCATACCTCAGCGCCTATCACCAATTTAAAGGGGACCAGGTGATTGCAGCTTCCCTGCGTTATTTTTCGCTGGGCAACATCACCTTCACCGATATAAACGGAACTGAAACCGGAAGTTATAACCCCAGCGAATTTGCCATTGATGCAGCCTATTCCCGCAAACTGGGAGAGGAAATTTCAGCCGGGCTGGCACTTCGTTATATACATTCTAACCTCACCGGAGGTGCCGAACTCACGGGCGGTATCGGCACGAAAGCCGGCAACTCCGTAGCAGCCGATATTTCCGGATTCTTTACCAGGGAAACAAAAGTGTTTAAACAGGATGCGGTATTTTCATTCGGTTTGAACATTTCCAATATCGGATCCAAAATTTCCTATACCGAAACCGGTCAGAAAGACTTTATTCCCATCAATCTTCGCCTGGGACCTTCCCTGAAATTTATCCTGAACCAGTACAATACCATTACCATCCTGGCCGACTTCAACAAACTGCTGGTTCCCACTCCTCCTATTTATGACCCGGATTCTTCCGGCGGCGGAACCAATGTCATCCTGTATGGGAAAGATCCCAACAAAAGCGTTGCAGCGGGCATCTTCGGATCGTTCAGCGATGCACCCGGAGGATTCAATGAAGAACTGAAGGAAGTCATTTATTGCGGAGGCCTGGAATACTGGTATGATAACCTGTTTGCCTTCCGTGCCGGTTATTTCCATGAAAGCACACTAAAGGGCAACAGAAAATATTTCACACTTGGCGCAGGTCTGCGTTACAATGTTTTCGGTATTGACTTCGCTTACCTCATCCCTACCGAGCAGCGCAATCCCCTTGAAAATACACTTCGCTTCAGCCTGCTGTTTAATTTCAGCGGTGCCAAAGCAACCAAAAAAGATTCCGGGGAATAACCCCGGTTTTTATCAAACAGTAACCCGGTTGCAGTCTGTGGAAACAGGCTGCAATTTTTTTTTTAAAAGGGTTTATGTACGTTTGAAGCATGAAAATACGCATAGGGTTTGGGTATGATGTACATCCCCTCCTCGAAGGTGTTGAACTCTGGCTGGGCGGAGTTCAAATCCAGCATGATAAAGGCTGCGCCGGACATTCCGATGCCGATGTGCTGATCCATGCCATTTGTGACGCGCTTTTAGGTGCCGCCAACCTCCGCGATATCGGCTTTCACTTTCCCAACACCGATCCCCGTTTCAAAGGCGCCGACAGTAAAATACTGTTGAAGGCGGTGGTTGAACGCTTACAGGCAGAAGGATATACCATCGGAAACGTGGATGCCACCCTGGCCCTTGAAAACCCGAAGATCAACCCGCATATCCCCGCCATGCAAAAAATACTCAGCCATACCATGGGCATCCCGGAAGAAGACATTTCCATCAAGGCAACCACCAATGAAAAGCTGGGTTATGTCGGTCGTGAACAGGGCGCCAACGCCTTTGCCGTTGCACTGATTCAAAAAGCCTGACCTGAAGTCGGGGGATATTTACCCGCGGTTGAGGACTCTATGGTCACACGGAACACCCGTTGAAAGCCGCAGCCTTGTTTTTTAGTCCGTACCAGGGGCATCCCGTCAGCCACGGATAAAAATTTCAATCCATTGATTGTTTAAACGTCGGGGCATTTCTCTTACTCCGCCTCATCCCTCCCGTCCTTGCTCCGGAAGTAAATGGTTATGGGCACCCCGGACAAATCGAAATGCTCGCGCATCTTGTTTTCAATAAAGCGCCTGTAGGGTTCCCTGATGTACTGGGGGTGATTGGCAAAAAAGGCAAAGGAGGGCGTGCGGCCCGGCAACTGGGTGACGTATTTGATTTTAATCATTTTGCCTTTGAGCGCCGGCGGCTGGTAAGCATCCAGGATGGGCAGCATGACCTTGTTCAGCCGGGAAGTCGGAATATGCTGCCGCCGGTTTTCGTATACGGTCAGCGCCAGCTCTAACGCTTTATGTATACGCTGTTTGGTCACCACCGAAGTGTACACGATGGGCACATCGGAAAAAGGGGCGATTTTTTTCTCAATTTCTTCCGTGAACTTTTTCGTGCTCTGCGTATCCTTGGCCACCAGGTCCCACTTGTTCACCAGGATGACAATTCCCTTTTTATTCCGCTCGGCCAGTGAAAATATATTGATGTCCTGGGCGTTCATCCCCTCCCGGGCATCGATGAGCAGCAGGCATACGTCGGCATCCTCAATGGCTTTTACGCTGCGCATGACCGAATAAAATTCCAGGTCCTCCCGGACCCTGGTTTTCCGGCGCATGCCGGCTGTATCCACCAGCAGGAAATCAAAACCGAAGCCCTGGTAGCGGGTGTGGATGGTGTCGCGCGTGGTGCCTGCCAGCGGGGTCACGATGGTACGGTAGGTTCCCGTCAGTGCATTCAGCAGGGATGACTTCCCGACATTGGGTTGTCCGACGATGGCCAGTTTCGGCAATTCGGAATCTTCTTCATCATCGGCATTCAGTTCCTTCACGATATCGTCCAGCAGATCACCGGTGCCGCTGCCGTTGATGGCGGAAATGGTGTAAATGTCCCCAAGCCCCAGCCCGTAAAATTCTCCGGTTTCATCCATGCGCCCGAAATTGTCCACCTTATTGGCCGTTACAAAAACCTTCTTCTTTGCCTTTCGGAGGAGGATGCCCACTTCCCTGTCCATGCCGGTAAGGCCGGTGGTGACATCCACGAGAAAGATAATGACGGTGGCTTCGTCAATGGCCAGTTCCACCTGCTTCCGGATCTCTTCTTCAAAGGCGTCTTCAGACCCGGTGATGTAGCCTCCAGTATCGATGAGTGAAAAGGTGCGCCCGCACCACTCCACCTTGCCGTAATGACGGTCCCGGGTCACACCGCTTTGCTCGTCCACAATGGCCTGACGGCTTTCGGTGAGCCGGTTAAATCAGGTGGATTTACCCACATTGGGTCTGCCTACGATGGCAACGATGTTCGACATGGGTCTGGATTAATCGGTGTACCCGAATTTTTTCAGCTGGTTCTCGTTATCACGCCAGCCTTCGTTTACCTTAACAGTTAAGGACAGGAATACCTTCTTTCCCATCATTTTTTCCATCTTTTTACGGGCATCCGTACCGATGCGCTTCAACGCTTCACCCCGGTGGCCAATGAGGATTCCCTTCTGGGATTCACGGGCGACAAAAATAATGCAGTCGATCACGATGATATCATCCTTCTCCCTGAAGGTATTGACGGCAACTTCCGTACTGTACGGTATTTCCTTTTTATATTGCAGGAGGATCTGCTCCCGGATGATTTCCGTTACGAAGAAACGTTCGTTCCGGTCGGTCAGGTCCTCCCTGCCGAAATACGGGGGTGATTCGGGAAGGAATTCCACCAGCAGGTTCTGCAGGGCCTCCACGTTAAATTTTTCGGTGGCTGAAACGGGTATGATGGCGGCCGGATGAAGTTGTTCCTTCCAGCGTGCAATGGCTTCTTCAACCTGTTCCCGGGTGCCGGTATCCACCTTGCTGAGCGCCAGGATGAGCGGAACCGAAGTGCTCTTTATTTTCTGCACCCATTCTTCCTCCACCGTTTTTTCCCCGAGCTCCAGCACCAGCAGGATAATATCGGCATCCGTAAAGGAACTGTTGACGGCATCCATCATTTTATCGTGCAACTTATACACCGGCTTCAGGATACCCGGCGTGTCCGAAAATACCAGCTGGTAATTCTCCCCGTTAATAATGCCTTTGATACGGTGACGCGTAGTCTGGGCTTTCGGAGTAACAATAGACAGATCCTGTCCGATCAGGGCATTCATCAGTGTGGACTTCCCTACATTGGGCTTGCCTATAATGGAAACAAAACCGGCTTTGTGCATCTTCATCCTGCAGGCATCGGTGTATCCCGTTTTGCCGGAAGGGGTGCGAAGGTACGGAAAATT
>CAYWHE010000133.1:0-11280 GCA_964458125.1 uncultured Flavobacteriaceae bacterium
TGCAATCCTTTAAATATAATATCCAGGACTATTGGGCCGGCGGTGCCATCCAGGTATTTAAAGGAGAAACGGAGAACACACGCACCACCAATTTTATTTATGCCGTTCGGCTTTTAAGAATCCGTTATCTCCAAAAACCGGATATAACGGTTGACCCTTTGAAAATATATGCCAATGAGAATTTTTACCTTGGCACAACAGGGATTTCAACCAGAAAATATGTTCAGGATAAGTTTATTTTTAATTTTGGCGTTACGGAGGATGTTCCGGTTGGAAGAGTTTTCGCCCTGACCGGGGGATACCGGGAAAAAAATTACAGCGGTCGTTTGTATGCAGGGATCCGCATTTCCACCGGCAATTATTATACCTGGGGATACCTGAGTCCGGACCTGGAGTATGGCACCTTTTTCAGATCATCCCGGGCAGAACAAGGAGTTCTTTCTGCCGGCCTGGTTTATTTCACCGGTTTACTGGAGCTGGGGAAATGGAAAGTAAGACAGTTTGTCAAACCCCGGGTTTCCATCGGTATGAACCGCCTGTCATACGACAGTTTAACGCTCAATGACGGCTATGGACTGGACGGCTTTAACAGCCCTGTCTTATCGGGAACAAGCCGGATCCTGCTTACGCTTCAAACACAGTCCTATGCCCCATGGAATATTCTTGGTTTCCGGTTCGGTCCCTATCTGATTTGTTCCCTTGGTATGCTTGGTACCGCCAGGACGGGATTCAGAAACAGCCGCCTGTTTTCTCATATCGGGTTTGGTGTTTTAATTAAAAATGATTGGCTGGTCTTTAACACGTTCCAGGTATCCGTGGCGTTTTATCCGCTGATACCGGGCAGTGGTCAAAATGTCTTTAAACTTAACTCCTTTAAAACGTACGATATCGGCTTCCGCGATTTTGAAATCGGAAAACCTGAAGCGTTTGCATTTGAATAGCGTTGTTACATTATTCCATTTGGGTGAATTCCCCGTTGCCTGCGGTAACGAAATTCAGCCGGCCTGGCAGAGCCAGCCTTGCGGCCACGAAAAATCATTTGATTCAAAATTACTTTTACCGGAATCACGGTATAAAAGATAAAAATACCAAGTCAAAGTGGCCCAACCATTGGCTTATAGGCGGTATTGAATGATTAAGAAAATCCCATCATGGCCGGTTGATTCATAACGGTTGATCCAGGTGACAGCGATAACTTCCGTTTGAAACAGCCTTCAGGTAAAGAAAAACAGTCCTGCTGAACAGGTGCAGGCTATGGAAACGGGAAGGGTATTAATTCAATATTTTCATGGTGATAAAAACCACTATTCCCCAACTCCGGATGCTGGTAAGGATCACAGGTCTGCACCCTTAACTATCCGCTGCAGTGAATAAAAATACAGCCTCTCAAACTAAGAAGTACTAATGCAACAGGAAGAATTTACCGGGAAATTAAAAAAACGGCAGTCAGGATTGCACTGGTATAAATTTTCCATCTGACATCAGGTCCGGCCCAACCGGGCTTTATGCCGGAAGAGGTCATCCACTTCACAGGCCTCGAGCAATAACATCCGCAGCATGACGAAATCAGTTTCTGAAAGCGATTTAAAGTCCTTCATGTAAACATGTTTCCGCTCTCCTTTGTCCAGGTAGTTCATTTCATCCCGCAGTAAATACCCGGAAGAAAATCCGAAACGTACACCGGAATACGATTTTTTGTTACCCCATAAAATGGAAGCCGGCCAGATAAAACAAAGACTTCTGTGCCGCCTGTAAAAAGGTACATTGTAGGATAGTTTTTCCTGTATCCCGGGAACGGTATCCAGCACCAACGCCCTCAAGGCATCTACGATCGTCCTGTCCTCAAGCGGCAGGTACTCCAGGAATTCGTCCACGGAACGGAAGGAAACCTGCTGCATGCTTTTTTTGGGCAGCACACCCGGCTGATTTTTCTTTTTCACAGCTATTATGGCTGGCTTATTTAATGCCAGCAGTTACCGTAAACGCCCGGCCAATTTTTAATCGTAAGACATGAATCAAAGTTATGAAAAAATTGTTACCTGTTTATACGGAAGCAGATCACAAAGAGAAAAATAATTTTTCCCGAAATGTCATCGTCACATGGATGCTGTAAAAAATAGCCCGACCTTTGCCATATGAAATCCCATGACCATACAACCATTCACCTCCCCGTTAAAAATCTTCGAAGTGAAGAGGATGCCACGAAAATTGACCGGGTGCTTGAAGGGATTAAAGGACGGGGCGCCCATCATACGGATTCCAAAACCAGTCAGGTGGTATTGGAAGGAACCGAATGGCCCTCCCTGCTGAGTACGGTTATCCGGCTGCTCGGGGTTTCAGGTTTTGAAGTTCCGTTGGAAAAAAAATCCTTGCCTGTGTTGAAAATGTCCTGTGCGGCCTGTGCCGTCAATGTTCAAAACACGCTTCAGAAACAGGAAGGGGTGGTGAGCGCTTCCGTTAATTATGCCAATGGAGAAGCCTCCCTGGAACTGCTTCCTTCTCACGTCAGCCTGGAACAACTTAAACAGGCCGTACAGTCAACCGGCTATGATCTCGTGATTGACGAGTCTTCCGGCAGCCGGCAATCCGTGGAGGAAATGCAGCAATCGGAACTGCGTATACTGAAGCGTCACACATTGGTTGCCCTTTCCCTGGCCATACCCGTTATGGCGCTTGCCATGATCCCATTTCTGATGGATAACAGCTATGCCCGTTATACGATGTGGGCGCTGACCACTCCGGTACTTTTCATATCCGGAAGGCGCTTTTTCACCGGCGCACTGAAACAACTGAAACACTTTACGTCCAACATGGATACCCTGGTGGCCATGAGTACCGGAACGGCCTACCTGTTCAGCGTATACAACACCCTTTTCCCTGAATTCTGGCACAGCAGGGGTTTGCACGCCCATGTATACTTTGAAGCCACAGCCGTGGTGATTGCTTTCATTCTGTTGGGGAAATGGCTGGAAGCCAAGGCCAAAGGCCATACCTCTTCGGCCATCAAGAAGCTGATGTCCTTACAGCCAAAATCCGTCACAATCAGCGGGAGCGATGGAAAAACGGAAGAAAGACTTATCGGGGAATTGAAAACCGGAGACATTATCGTTGTAAAGCCCGGAGAAAAAATTGCCGTGGATGGAAATGTGGTGGACGGAAACTCCTTTGTCGATGAATCCATGATCAGCGGAGAACCGTTTCCCGTGGAGAAAAATCAGCGGGACCTGGTCTTTGCCGGCACCATCAACCAGAAGGGGAGTTTCCGGTACAAGGCAACCCGTGTGGGAAGCGAAACCCTGCTGGCCCGGATCATTAAAACTGTGAAGGAGGCCCAGGGGAGCCGGGCCCCCATTCAACAACTGGCCGATAAAATTTCAGCCGTATTCGTGCCAGCCGTGTTGCTGATTGCCGTGGCCAGTTTCATCACCTGGACCATCTTTGGCGGCACACAGGGTTTTACGCATGGCCTCATGGCTTTCATTACCGTGTTGGTTATTGCCTGTCCCTGTGCACTGGGTCTGGCCACACCCACGGCCATCATGGCCGGCATCGGACGAGGAGCCACGCTGGGTATTCTCATCCGGGATGCCGAAAGCCTGGAGACGGCAAAAAAAATCAATGCCCTTATGTTCGATAAAACCGGCACCCTGACCGAAGGAAAGTCAGCCGTCATATCCATGAATTGGTTTGTGCCGGAGCAGGATGAATGGCGGGATGTGCTGTTCAGCATGGAAAAACAATCAGAGCATCCATTGGCTGAAGCGGTAACCAATCATCTGAACGGAAAGGCTGCCTGGCTTCCGCGGGTACAAGTTGAGGCCATCAGCGGACAGGGCTTGAAAGGAGTTTATGAGGGGAAAACGTTCATTGTTGGCCATGAAAAACTGCTTATCGAAAAGAAAATTTCGATTAACGAAAACGTTTCTGCCTGGATACAGTTACAAACTGCGCAGGCCCGGACGGTAAGTTTATTTGCATCTGAAACGATCATACTGGCGGGCATGGCCATTGCCGACTCCATTAAGCCATCTGCAGCGCCTGCTGTAAAAAAGCTGCTGGATGCCGGCATTGAGGTATATATGCTGACGGGAGATAATGAGGCATCAGCCCGGTCCATCGCAGCAGCAGCCGGAATTGAACATTACCGCTCACAGGTTCTTCCTGAAGATAAAGCGGCCTTTGTTAAAGAATTACAGGAGAAGGGAAAAACGGTAGCCATGGTGGGCGATGGTATCAATGACAGCAATGCCCTTGCCCTGGCCGACGTCAGCATGGCCATGGGCAAAGGCAGCGACATTGCCATGGAAGTAGCTCGGATGACCATCCTGTCCGGGGACCTGATTAAAATACCGGCGGCACTTTCACTTTCAAAAAAAACGGTATTGGTTATACGTCAGAACCTGTTCTGGGCCTTTGTCTATAATATTATAGGCATTCCCATTGCTGCCGGCATCCTTTTTCCGGTCAACGGCTTTTTACTCAACCCCATGATAGCCGGTGCGGCCATGGCCCTGAGCTCCTTATCGGTAGTCAGCAACAGCCTGCGGTTGAAATGGACAGGGTCAAGAACAACGGTTTAAATGATTCGCCCATACCGGCATTCTGTTTCATGATTCAATCCTTATATGCTGAATGGTGATCATTGGAATTAAGGATGCATTTTCATAATTTTTATCGTCATACTGCGGCCTTTCCTGAACCCTTTCAAAAACCAGCGCCCATACCTGCTTTGCCTGCATAAGATCTCACACAGCTCTATTTTGAATAACAGCCTGAAAGTTTGTATGGTTGTCCATGAAAACATTTTAAGAAGTACCTCAATTATTATTCCTGAATCCATCCTTTGTACCGTTGAAGGATCCCCTGGTCTTTCCTCATATCACCGATACGGGTTATTCCATTTTTTATGAAGACGGGAAAAATGGGAGTATCATTGATCCAGTCCGGCCCTTTGGAGCCTGCAGATTATAAAAAACGGTATAAAAACAGTTATCTTTTCCGTGTATGACACATGAATATGGAGGGACATGGTTGGTATCGAAACTTCCGTTTTGGGAAAAGGGTTCTGCTGCAATAACCTATCCTGACTGCGAACTACATATATGCCCGAAACATCAATGGTATAATTATTTCTGATGACCAGCCGGGAAGTATCCGGATCCAGGCAAGCAACAGGGTTGAAATAAGCACCGGAAATTCGTTGTGAAAAAGTAAGAAGGTATACGTCGGAGATATAAATTCATAGCAAGGATTCCAAGAACGGCTGCAGGATCAAAAACGATTCTGCCTGACAGTCGCCATTTATAACAAGGGTTTCCGGCCAATTCGCGTCAATTCCATCATTTAAAAACGATGGACGCCAGATTGCTGTTTTTCAAAAGCACTCCGTTTTTTTAAAATTTCCCAGGTACTCCTCACAGAAACAGGTCACAGGGTCTGTTGTTTTTTTTATGGTCGCCTGTACGACTAGCTGAAAAAAACAGACTGACGTATTTTTATTGTCAGGTAAATCAGGCCTTATCAATTCTCACAGATGTCATGGTTAACGATCCGGCAAGTGGTTTATCGTTGAACAGGCTCACTTTTTCATGTTCCTCCTTTAATGCCAGCACATAAAGCAAGGGTAGATAATGCTCGGGTGTTGGTATCGCCAGGTCAAATGCTTTGCCCTGCGATTTGAAGTTGATGAGTTCCTGGTGGTTATCTGACAGTATGAAAGTATTCATTTTCTCCCTCGCTTCTGCAGCCCAATCGAAGGCATAACCGGGTGAGTTCAGTTTATCCCATGCCACCAGGCCGAGGTTGTGCACCATATTTCCGCTTCCGATAATCAGCACTCCTCTTTTGCGTAACGAGGCAAGTTGTCTGGCCAGGTCATAATGAAACCGGGCCCCCTGGGTGTAATCAAGACTCAGCTGAATCACCGGTACATCGGCATTCGGATACAGGTGCCGGATAACGCTCCAGGCACCGTGATCAAGCCCCCATTGAGCATCCAGTCCGATTTCCGTTTTGGTCAGGATGCGTTTGGTTTCCCTGGCCAGTTCAGGACTTCCGGGTGCCGGATACTGTACGTCATACAGTGCCTTTGGAAATCCGCCGAAGTCGTGAATGGTCGGGGGCATATCCATGGCGGTGACGAATGTTCCCCTGGTTTCCCAGTGTGCAGATACACACAGGATGGCATTCGGCCTTGGAATGGTCATGCCGGTGTTCCTGAACCCGGTTACAAATTCATTTTCTTCAATGGCATTCATGGGGCTTCCATGCCCCAAAAACAATACGGGCATTTGCTCCGTAGCGACAAATGCCGTTGTAAGGTTTTTCAGTTCATTCCATTTCATCGCTGTTCCTGTTAAAGGTATTAAGGCCAATGTTTTTAAAAATTGCTTTCGTTCCATGTTACCTCCTTTAAAATATAGCTAAAGTTCTGCCTGACCATTCATGAACAATAATTGCTGAATGAATCCTCCGCATTTGTTGTATGTCTTCATTCAAAATTCTCTGGAGGTATAGAACAATAATCCTGTTCATGGATTCCTGCAGGTTGGTGCAGAAACTGATTATACGGCTTCGTTTTGACTTTATATTTCTATAGACCATGTTTTGCAAGCCTGGTGACCAATTCAGCGGAAGCGGTTTCCGCATAAATGCCAAAGGCGTTCACCAGAAGGCCCTTCTGGTTGTATTTGACGGAGGAAATGGCATACAAAATGCTTTCCTCATCCGGATCCGACATTTCCTGAAAGCGATATACTTCGTCTATTTGAAAATCATCCGGATAGAGATGGATGCTGTTTTCAACACATTCCAGGCAATCCCATTTAATATTGAAATTAAAAACATAACCACGGTTGATTAAGTCGTTTATAGCTTCGGTCAGTGATTCATAATTTCTCATGAGCCGGGATTATTGCGCCAGGTAGCCGCCGTCCACATTGTAATATGAACCGGTAATAAAAGACGCCCTTTCGGAATTCAGGAACAGGGACAGTTGGGCTACTTCTTCAGAAGTCCCCAATCTGCCCATAGGATGCAGGCTCACCAAGGCCTCCAGGGTGGACGCATCCAATGATTTGGTCAGCAGGGGAGTCAGGATATATCCGGGTCCGATGGAATTAATGCGTAGCTTCTGATCGGCATATTCCAGGGCCGCAGCCTCCGTCAGTCCAACGACACCATGTTTGGCGGCGACATAAGCGGCAGAACCTCTTGTCCCCACCTTGCCGAGTATGGAGGCAATGTTCACGATGCTTCCTCCGCCGGAAGACAACATGGCAGGAATCTGGTAACGCATGCCGTAAAATACACCGGAGAGGTTAATGGATATGACTTTGTCCCAGCCTTCTATCGCGTATTCGCCCAATGGTTTAATCGGGCCTCCTATTCCGGCATTGTTGACGGCAATATGCAACCCTCCAAATTGTTTAACCGCCAGAGCCACTGCATCCTGACTGTCCTGCGGTTTTGAAGTGTCGGCTTTTTTAAAAACAGCATCGCCGCCCGCAGCCTTAATGGTGGAGACGGTTTCATTTCCGGCCTGTTCATCAACATCTGTCACGACAATATTTGCGCCTTCTGTTGCATATAATAAGGAGATGGCTTTGCCTATGCCTGATCCGCCGCCGGTTACCAGAGCTGTTTTATTTTCCAAATTTTTCATTTACTGCCTGATTGAAGAAGGTGAATTGATTTTATTGAATGGACTCCTTTTCATTGTTGTAAAAATACGTCAGTGCGCCGCTTGGACATTTTTTTACCTGTGTAACGATTTCCTTTGATGACGCACCATCCGGGTTTACCCATCGTTTTTTAGTATAGTCAAAAACTTCCGGCAGCTGTTTCCAGCACCTGCATGAATGCTGGCACAGGTCCGGTTTCCAGACGACCGTGATCTCCTTATTGGCGTAGTTGATTTTTTTTGCATTTTCATTGTCCTTGAATACAAACGTACGTACATTGATTTCGTTTTCCAGGATTTTGGAAATAGGGCTGAATTTTGCAATTTCCTGCAACCTTGCTTTTTGTTCTTCAGGAATACCGGCAGGGAAAACAATATCACAGTCGGCAACGGTAACCGTTTTTTCCAGTTCGGTTTCCTGGTACATATTGGCATGTACGGTGATCCGGGGAATGTCCCAGCCCTCCCGGTCGATATATTTGCGCATGGTAATCAGGGTGGAGGATGCCAGGGAGGACATCAGGAGTGAGTAGGGATCCGGTCCGGAGTCCAATCCGCCTTCCATGACGGGTTCATCAGCAAAAAATTCCCCCTGGTGCCATTCCATGGTACACTGGTATTTTTTATTACCAATGGTTCCCAGAACCGGGTTGTCAAATTTGTATTGCATGGCGACAGATAAGTTTTGGTCCGTTTAATTCTGTTTCAAATTCAATGATCAACTGAAAATTTTCAGGCACCGGCAATGCTGATGGCAAGGTACCCTGTGATGCACAACAAGGGCATTTCCTTCTTAGTGAAGGAATCATCGCCATGAACAATAAATAGGACTACCAGCATGGTGATCAGCAGGGGAATGACTGCTAGCCTTGAAACCGGTTCAAAAATCAATAGCAGGGAGCCAAACACCCCGGCAAAGCCCACAAGTGCCAGGGATGCTGTAATACCAACGCCAACCGGATCGGCAAATATAACCGGTTCATCACCAGGCAATCTGGAAAATTTACCAATACCATGAGTCAGCATAAAGGCACCGGATGAAATTCGAATCAGCCTTAAAACACGGTTTATCGCTTGGGGATAATTACCGGTATTGAAAATATAATTTAACATCTTTTGCACGGATTAGTTCTGATTAACTCATCGGTACTTCCATCAGCAGCACTTCCGCATCCGGTGAATTGGCTTTAACGGTGATCTTTTCCGTGTTCCATATTCCCAACCCGTCTCTTTCATTCAGTTTCTGACCTTCAATGGTAATGTCTCCCTTTAGAATGAATGCATATACGCCATTGTCCTTTTTCTTCAGGGAATAAGCTGTTTGAAAACCCTCATCAAACCTGCCCAGGTGAAACCATGCATCCTGGTGAATCCAGACACCTGCATCGGCCGCATCCGGGGAAACAATCTGTTGGAAGGTATTGTGCCGGTCGTTGACATGAAGCGTTACCTGGTCGTAACGCGGCTGTACATTTCGTTTGTTTGGGAAAACCCAGATCTGGAGAAACTTAACCTGTTTATCCTTGTTTTTGTTGTATTCGCTGTGCGTAATACCGCTTCCCGCACTCATTACCTGGATATCGCCATTCTTAATAACCGCAATATTACCCATGCTGTCCCGATGCTCCAGGTCTCCTTCCAGTGGTATAGAAATGATCTCCATATTGTCGTGCGGATGCGTGCCAAAACCCATACCGGGGGCTACCAGATCATCATTCAATACCCGCAATGCCCCAAAGTGCATCCGTTCCGGGTTATGGTAGTTGGCAAAACTGAACGTGTGCCTGCTGTGCAGCCAGCCGTGATCGGCATCACCACGGGTTCCGGCTTGGTGAAGAATGGTATTGGACATCAGTACTCTTTTTATTCCTGTTTGACAAGCTGTACTTCGGCAAAAATTTTCACTTCCTCGCTGACCAGCACTCCCCCCGCCTCCAGGGCTGCATTCCAGTTCAGTCCCCAGTCCTTGCGGTTGATTTTACCATGAATGGAAAATCCCGTCTTCTCATTACCCCAGGGATCCTTATTGATACCACCGTATTCCACCTGAAGCGTTATTTCATTACGGATGCCTTTGATCTCCAACATTCCTTTCAGGATGTAATGATCCCCGTTTTGTCTGGTGAATGAGCTTCCTTCAAAGGTAATGTCCTGGTGCTTTTCCACATCAAAGAAATCGGCACTTCTTAAATGCTGGTCCCGGTTTTCCTCATTGGTAAAAATGGATGACGCATCAATGCTGACATGAATCGCTGAACGGCTGAAATCTTCCCCTTCCATGAAGGCATCAAATTTCCTGAATTCGCCCTTTACGTTCGTAATCATCAGGTGTTTGACTGTGAATCCAAGTTCACTGTGTGTCTGATCCAGCACCCATTTCGTTTTCGTTGTTCCTTTTGCAATGTTATTCATTTTATTTCATTTTTAGTTGTTAAAATTGACAGTGCAAAGATGCACCCGTTAAACGGGCGGGCGGTAACGGTTTTCGGAAAAGGTGTTGTAATTTCAGGAAATGAGTTTTCTCATCTCTTCCCGGAACTCGGTCGGGGTTTGACCGGATTTCTTCTTAAAAACAGTCGTAAAATAGGCCTTTTCATTATACCCCAGCTCAAACCCGATTTCGGAAACGGTTTTGTCAGTACTGGTCAGCAGGTTTTTGGCCTCAATCAGTTTCCGGGTTTCAATGATCTCGGTAACGCTCTGCTGCAAAATGTTCTGACAGATCAGGTTCAGGTTTCTCGAGGACATGAACAACTTCTCTGCATAAAACTCCACACCTTCCGACCTGCGGAAATTTTCTTCTAGAATTTTTAGAAAATTAATAAAGGTAATATGATGCGTTTTTTGAATGGCCTCATCTGTCGAACCTGACTTTTTTCTTTCCGATTCAATCATGGCAAACAACGCGCTTAACAGATGCCTGATGACGGAATAATCAGGAACCGGCTGCAGCGTTTCCAGGTACATCATCTCACATAAGGTCACCAGGCGATTAAAGCTATTGCCTCGTTGCATGGGAATATTTGCGCGATCGTGAAAACAGGAATAGAGCTGAAAAGTGGTTTCGGGGATAAATTCGCTTTTAAAGCGGATCCCCCAAACCGTACACTTGCCGTTTCGCAGTCCAGGTATTACCCGATGAACCTTGCCTTTCGTGACAAAACTGACATAGGGAGCATGGATCTTTTCAGACCGGAAATCAATAAAGTGCTCCAGCAATCCCTCCACACCCACCAGCACCTCCTCGAATTCATGCTGATGGGGGATATCGGGTGAGGCCGCAATTTTTTTTGCTTCCTGCCCGGTAAGCTTAAAAATATGAAAAAGTTGATGCATACAGTTTAACGACTGTTCCCGCAAATTTAGAAGTTTTTCCCAATCCTGTCCCTGAATGGAAGTTAAGGGTGCCATTCCTTTTCGTTTCGGGAGTAAGACTGGCTTTTATCCGGTACTCCCAACACCCTTAGTGGATCTGAGCCGTCCAGGGGGAGTGAACTATCCCGCTGCCAGCAACGGGACGTCGTTCTGATTATTTTTCATTCGCTGCAAGCCGCGGGGAATTCACCCCGGGAGATAATAAAAAGAGGAAGCAGCCCTGA
>CAYWHE010000134.1:0-11226 GCA_964458125.1 uncultured Flavobacteriaceae bacterium
CTTATCGATCAGGGTATGGATTTCATCGATGAATAAAATGGCCCTGTCAAATTCCTTGATTTCACGGATGATGTTCTTCAACCGGTCCTCCACCTCTCCTTTATAAGAAGCGCCTGCAATCAGCGCCCCGAAATCCAGTTCAAAGATGATGGCCGACTTCAGGTTATCAGGCACCTTATTATTGACAATGTTCAGCGCAAACCCGTCCACCAAAGCCGTTTTTCCAACACCGGGTTCACCGGTTATGATGACATTTGGCTTCGAACGGCGGCCCAGGATCTCAGCCACCATACGCGTTTCACGGTCTCTTCCGATAATGGGATCTATTTTCCCCTGGCGGGCAATAGCTGTTTTATCGATGCAGTATTTCAGCAGGGCGTTGGCCTTGGATGAACTTTTGGCCTGCCCGTTTTGCTGGCCGGGAGAAATAGCCTGCTGCATGGCATCCCTTTCCACGGTTTCACTGAGGATTTCCTGCTGGGAGACCGGAAATGTTTTCAGCTGGTCATAGGAAAATGCGATACCTGGAGTGCTGAGTGCGGCCAGGAGGCAAAGCGGATCAATATGATCCCGTCCGAGCTTGATCCGGAGATTATCCGCTTCTTCAAATACCTGGGCAACCTTTTCGTCCCCCTTCGCGTTGTCGGAAGGCTTTGATGATTTCGGATAGGTTTCAATCCGCACATCGGCCCATTCTTCCATAAAATAGATGTCCTTTCCCCTTTCCTCAAGGTAAGAGGTCAGGCCTACATCTTTATGCATAATGGCTTTGAGCAGGTGGGCAGGCGAAAAATTTTCGTTGGAAAATTCTTTTGCGATGGACTGGGCGATCAGGATGGCCTTTTTGGTGTCCTCGGCAAAGGTGATTGAATCAGTCATAGTTACACGGGGTTAAGCGTTTTTACTTGAAGGAAAGTCAGGCTGGTTAAGGTTTTTTCTATGAAAGTTCAAACATATTGATTAATTTCATCAATTCCAATAAAGCTGTTGTTTTATTTTCCTTTTCATTGGTTTTGATGTTGCAAGTATACCTGATCAGGGGTAACGGTATGTAGCATCAACTCTTTTTCGGCGGATTTCAGTTCATAACCGGCAGCCTTTTCCGGGTTTCCGGCCGGGGTTTATCGGTTATAGATGAGGTCACCGGGTGTTTTGGACAGGATGCGGTTAATGTTCACATAAGAAACGGCAACCGTTACCAGGATAATAATGACCAGCAGGAGGTAGGTCTGCAGGTCAAAAATTCTGAAATACTCGGGTTTATCTTCGATGTTCAGGCTTCTTTCAAACATCTTTCCGATCAGGTTTCCGGAAACATAGGCCATGACAAATGAAATCACCAGGCCAATCAGGATGAAGCGGAGCATGATCTGCAGGTAAATGCTTTTTGATTCCGCGTCACTCAGGCCGAAAGCCTTGTAAGTTCCGATGTTCATCTTCACCTTGTTCAGGTGTGTTTTCAGCAGGTTGGAAATAAAGAAGCTGATGGCCAGAATGGCAAACACAATCAGCAGACCGGCAATTAAAAAAGTCATCTTGCTGATGTAGTTAAAGTTTTTCTTTTCCTTAATATTACCGGAATCCACCTGGAGGATATTGGTCTGGTCCTTTTCCTTCCCGCTGTTCAGTTCATTGGCCAGGTAAGTTGAAAACGCCTCGATGCTGTCCAATCCCCCTTCACCGCCGCTGAAGTTGATACACAGGTAATCGTTATTCACATCTTCATCTTCGTTGTTGCCGATATTGTAATCAAAAATCCGCAACAACCTGTTTTTGTTCGACTGGAAGATGGGAAGTTGCTCAATTTGTGCAGCAATTCCTTCCGTCGTTTTGTACGTATAGGGTATGGCGTCAAATTCAACAGTAACCTGGTAGCCCGGGGTCCGGATCTGCTCACAGGTATCCACCTGGACGTCTACCTGGAGCTGCTGGGTAACATAGCGGTCTGCGAAACCTGTATCAGCAGCCGCCTCTTCGTCCGGCTCCTCATCTGCATAAATTTCAGCCGCATCCTTTAAGGCGGTATCGGCAAGCATGAAGGTACCGCTGATTTTTTTGATCTCTTCCCTGAATGAAGCAGCCAGTTCCTTACCGCCATCCACATAATAGATTATTTTTTTTCGCTGCTGTTCCTTAAAACTGAAAACACATTCTGATGTCGCCCGGTAGGCGGCCAGGAAATAATTCGTCACCAGGAAATTATTTTTTCCCGGAATTTCCCTGATAATGGCCCTGATGGGTATGGGCACTTTAAAATTAACCGGGGGGGTACCGGATGTGTCTCCGTTGTCGAGGTAGATCAACTTAGCATCTGGGGGGTAACCCAGTCTGGCCAACAGCTTTTGGGTTACGATCATGCCAAGGTCATGATCGCCCCGGTCGGCGGTATCGCCAGCCACCAGGTTCCCGGGTTCCAGCAAGGCCTGCCGGATAGGATCATCAGACGAAAGCAGGCGACCCTGGGTAAATTCGGCCTCCGGTGCATCCCGGTAAAACAAGGGTAGGGAAATAACCTTATACGTAGTGACGTTTTTGATCAGGAAATGATTTTTAACGCTTTCCGAATTAAGGGTTTCGGTGAACTCCCTGACCTGATCCGCCGAACTTTTCATAGGCGGGATTCCGATGGTCAGCCAGTTGACAAAGGGATCATTTTTTTTCTGGTTCATATACTTCAGCGCCCCGTTGGCAAATCCAATGGCCAGTAAAGTAATGGAACTGATAAAGACCAGGATGAGCAGGTTGAGATTGGACTTGCCAAAAAGCACTTTCCCTTCTTTTTTTACAAATAATTTCCGGTAATCCCGGGTAAAGTTCTGCACTTGTTTCTGCGGGACCTCTGCGGCCATGGCTTTTAGGGGCGACCTGAACTGGTCCAGCATCATTTTCCTGAAACCAGCCATTGCCGGTGCATCCAGGGTCTGCCATTGCTCCTTTTTAAATATATGCTCTTCCAGGACCTCACCGTAGTTATGACTCGGGTTTTTTTTCAGCAGGATGATTTCATCGGCATACTTCAGCGACAGGTTTATGTCGTGCGAAACAATCAGCGCTGTTTTTTCCTGCGTCAGGTTTTCCTTCACAATGTTGAGCAGTTCATGTGCATTGACCTCATCCAGGTTGCCCGTAGGCTCATCGCAGAGAAGGATTTTAAAATCATTGTTCAGGGCCCGGACAAAGGAGACACGCTGACGCTGCCCGCCGGAAAGGTTCACCGACAAAGTGTTCACGCTGACCTCGCTTTCCGGCAGGCCCACCTGGGCCATCAGCTTTTGAGCCCCTGTAAAGGCCTGTTTCTGGTCAGTTTCACTCTTGATCATCTGCGACAGGCAGATGTTCTCGTAAGCGGTGAAATTTTCCATCAGGTTGGTGTTCTGAAAAATAAAACTCAGGAATTTTTTCCTGACCTGATTGATCCGGCCCAGGTCCCTGTTTTTCCAAAGGGCCGAATATTCGATGGTCTCCTGCTGATTCAGCATAAATTCAACCGTGCCCCCGGCAATGGTATTGTTCATCAGGCCGATGGTTTCCAGCAGGGTGCTTTTTCCAGAACCCGATGCCCCGAGCAGAAAAATGATTTTACCCCGCCGGATATCCAGCTTGCGGATGTAAAAAACCTTGTCTTCTTCCCGGCCGTTGTAACTGCAGGACAGGTTATGGATGCGTATGATTATTTCATCGGACATAATCGTCGGTGGGGTCTGCTAGTCGTCAATATGGAAAACGGTTTCCGGAACCCAGTAAAAGGTTTCGTCATCCTGTTCAAGGATATACTCCTTGTTTTTCTCCAGGTCCTTCAGCCTTTTGTTTATGCGGTAAAAATTATCCTTCAGCTTCTGAATCACCTCATCAGGTGTTTTTTTAATATTCTTCAGATCGGCCAGGGTCCGGTTGAATAATTTATTGTTGGTTTTCGGAAGGCTGGTCACCAGGGACATGAAATAATTGAGATCATAACCTTCCAGCTGCTTGGAGTCCACTCCTCCCTTGTACTGGAGAATAATTTCCTTATACGTGTTCACCAGGTTATCCCGTTGGGTGGATGCAATATTACTCTGGTTCAGGTCTTCAAAGGAGTCGCTCAGTTTCTGAAATTCCTTCCTGTTCATAAACAGGGTACGGGTCAGCAGGTCATGCGAAAGTTTGGTGTTCACCAGGGTGGTATACCCCTCAATGAATAACTGGAAATTATCCTGTTTGGCCATGATCTCAATATCCTGCTCCTTGATTCCGGCTTCCTTGAGCATGATGATAAACTGCTTGCGTTGTTCTTCATCAATTTCAACGGCTGCCTTTCCCACGTTGATGGTTTTCTGATCATACATGCTGATGATGGAATTCAGGTTGTCTTCGATATCCTTCAGCATTTTTTTTGTTTTCCTGAGGATCTCATCCGGCTTAAAAGATTCCCCGGCGTCCTTGGAGAAAAAAGCGCCCGGGACACCGGAATTTTTCAAAACGCAGGATTCATCCGGACAAAACAGTTCGCATTCCTTTACTTCATTGGAAGCGATTTTTTCCTTCAAAAATTTGTTATCTATGGCCTTGGCGGTTTCCTTTAAAAAATACCTGCAATCCTGGATGTATTGATCGTACAGGGAACCGTTTTTATTGATCAACTGGTAAAAATACATATTCACCTGCTTGGCAATCATCTGGCTGAGCGCTTCGGGTTTCATTGATTTATCAGGATCGGTGGTGGATCCGGTCATGATTATGATATTGGTTGATTTCTGGCTGGGGAATAAATTACAGGCCTTTTTCAGCGCTTCATAGATCGGGGCTCCGTTGGCATCGCGGTTTACGGGGACAGCCGGCACCTTATCCACCTGGCTGCGTAACCGGTCCATGAAATCCTCCTTGTTGGAACCCAGGTTGAGCACCTTGAATTTTTCATCGTCACCCGCCTTGGTGTCGTTGTATATCACAGCGCCCAGCTTGTATTTGTTCCTGGTCTGTGTGGATCCGATCAGGGCATTGTCGTTTATGACCACGTTAATGGTTTTAAAAAAATTCCGGTTGGACCCATCGAGTACAAATACAATATTGATGTTTTCCTTTTTCTTCTGCAGGTCCTCATACAATTCATTGTACTTGGCCTGCCGGCTTGCCGTAAACACATTGCTTCCGTTTTTATCAACGGTATTGGTGACATACCCGGTTTTATAAATGGTATTGTCCTTTCCGACCACATCAATGATGGGGAAGCCGTAATAATAGGGGTTTTCATTTTCATTGTTGCCCAGTTCATTATAGACGAATGGAAGGGCTTTGGGCTTGTTCCCGTCCTTATAGCTGCGGGCCTCCTCGGCTTTGGAAAAAAACTGCACTTCAATTTTCTTTTCGTTCCGCTCCTCAATGGCGGCGGGTTCAAAATTAATGCGAAGGCAAAGTGCGTTATCCCATACATGCACCTTGTCCGTGGAAGCCCAGCCCATCACATCTTCGTTGGCATTGCTGGTGTTGGTCCGGTTCGATTTGGAGAGCAGCACCATCTTGCTTTCCTTGTCCTCCTTCAAAATAAACAGGTACTGGAAAAGCCGGATGTCCCGTTTATTGTCAAATTCCTCCTTGGCAACCGGGTAATTGTACAGATCCAGGATTCCTTTTGAAATTAATCCTTTCAAGCCTGCAACCTTATCAATTTTTTTCACGGAGATGGCCTTTTTGGAGTAATGGGTGGAATCATCCACCATGGCCACCGACCAGAGGAGCATATTTTTTTTGGGTATCCAGCCATAATCTTCGGCAGTAGGTTTGAATCCAACCTCCCCTTTTTTTCTTTCTTCAAAAGGTGAATTCGAGGGATCGTAGTACACCAGACGTATCTGGTTATCCGTTTCCTGGGCTACAATAAAAGCCTGCATGAAATTTATTTTATTAAAGGGCTTGGTGCAGTTTTTATCCAAATAAGTCTGGTTCTGATCGCGATCGGAGAAAACCACCCATATCGGCTCCCCGCCTTTTTGTTTGGGAGCCTTGGCATTGAGAATGGTTCCATCCGGGCTTTTGTATGCTTCCGCCATCTTCACGGCCGTCAGTTTCTGAATGGCATCGCCTTCCGGCTTCTGACTCCTGGCCTCAAATCCGGCAGCCAGCATAATCAGCCAACATGCACACATGCTGCCTGTTGTAAAATACTTCCTTATCATAATCTTGTTTGGGTTTGTTTTAGATGAACACCGGGACTATTCATTATTAAAGAAATGAAAACACCGGTTGAATTTTTTGCATTCCGAGCTGATCGGAACAAAATATGAAATAATTTTTTATTTTATCTTCTCCTACTTCATCGGCTATTTCCTTATTAATGAAAATATTGACCTTGACTTTCAGTTCCCTGTTATGCAGGTAAACCAGAATCTCGTTGATAAACAACTGGGGCGTAGGCAATTCATCCGTGTATTTCATCATCCGCTTAACCGCATAAGCCGACAGGTATAAATTGATGTCCACATTTTGCTTGATTCTAACCGGATACTCCACCAGGTTTTCACGCATGGCGCTGCGGTCGTACAGGTAATTGGATTCCTTGGAATCCTTGGCCAGGTATTTTTTCAGCATGGTGCCCTCCAGCAGGTTGTTGAGGTCGTTTGAAATTTTCGGCTCCTGACCGTTACAGCCATACATGAAAAAATAATTGTCGGGCCGTCCAACCAGTTTTTTCATGTTTACCTTCAGGGCATCTGTCATTTCAAAATTCATTTCATCGGCCTGGTAACCGCTGCTGTTGTCCAGGTAAAAGAAAGTAAAGTTGGAATAGGTCTTCAGGTCTCCATCATCCTGACCGAAACCAACAGCAGGAAAGAAGAACAGGATCAGCAAACCGCTTTTAAGTATTTTCATGACAATATTTTTTAAACTATAAATAATCCGTTAACTCAGTTTTTGGTCAGACCTACAGCCAAACCCAACTGCAATCCGAATGACAAATAATTGGTTTTTGCCGCGCTGTTAAACAAGGGGTTATAATCATCCGGTGTGTCTCCGTTCTGGTAATTCTTCGCATCTTTATTACCGAGCTTCAGCGCTGAAGGTGCATAATCCACTGCCAGGCCCGCTTTCAGCGCTGCACGGGGGCTTAAATAATAAGCCAGTTCAAAACCTGCATGGATGGAAATGCCGGTCAGGCTTTTGACTTTATTCTTTTTGACTGAACCCGCGGCCGGTCCAAAATCATATACGGGGGTCCTGTCATTTAACATCGCAAAGAGCAGTTCCGGATCCGTTACTCCTCTTTTGCCTGAGATGAATTCCCGGATCAGGGGGAGATCGGAAAAAGAAGCGTCCTGCTGGGGATTGTAATACGGCTGGTAACTGACACTGTCGTATTGCTGGTATCCTTCGATGTAGATCAGTTTATCGGCCAGCTCCGTCTTTGTCCGGATGAAAGAAACCGCCGGCCCAAAGCCGGCTTCCCAGGACCAGTTGGCATTCATTTTAGACCGTAACCGGTAGGTAAGCGGAAATTGAATGACCGTAAACGTGTTTTGTTCCTTAAAATCAAGCAGGGAGATGATCCTGCGGTAGCCGTCCGGGTTCACGGATGCATCATCAAAAGCATGAAAGACCAAAATGCTGCCGCTTACATTATAGGTCGACTGAAACCGCTGGTAATAAAATCCAAGGCCGATTCCCCTGGAAATAGCGCTTTTTCTTTTTCCATAAAAGTAAGAAATGGATGCCCCGGATTTAATACCGCCTGTCATGCCAGGATTTTCAAGCGATACAACAGAACGGTTTTTTTCCAGGATGGCGGTATTATAACCCAGTTCAGCTGATCCGGGCTGATTCATTTTAATCCTGCCGATGGAATATCCGGATGACAGGCTGAAAATAAACCGGTAGGCAAAGTCAGAAGGCGGGCAACCGTGATTGTCTGTCGTTCCGGGTATGTCCGGGCAATTATCACTCCGGTCCGGAACCTGGTCATCGTCCCGGTCCGGACAGCCTTTGAGGTTTAGTTTTCCCTTCTGTTCCCTGCATTGATCTTCGCTGTCTATCACACCATCCAGGTCCTGGTCATTGGTTACCCTCAGGTTTGATCCGATGGAAGTAATGCCGCTGATCTTCACCGACTGATCGGGAAGTACAATAATTTTAATCAATAAGGTGTCCTGATTGGACAGGTTATATTTTCCGGTTGCGCGTGTTCCGGAAATGCTTCGTTCAAGGGCTGCGGTTATCTGTCCTTGTTCCAGCAAATCATAACTGATGTTCACCTTTCTGTTTTCCACCACGAGTCGTTCCGGAAACTGTTCGACCAGTTCGTCAAAATAGACCTCCATGGATTTCTCTGTGAGTTTGTAGGGATAGCCCTGTCCGTCATCCTGGTAGGTGGCATTAATATCATCGAATATCCTGGCTTCCGGCAAAAAAAGACCTTTGAGTTCCCTGATCACTTTCGTGCTCGGCAAATTCTTCCCGGTTTCAGCCAGGGCGCTGTTGTGCATAAACCGGTACATCAGTGAATCCACGCGGGCGGCAATGGAAGTTTTTTCCTTTAACGTATAGGACTGTGCTTGGAGGAACCCCGGCGACAGCAACAATACGACAAGAAATATTCTGTTTCTGATCATGGCGGATTTAATTGACGATAAGCTTTAATACATACTTTTCACCATAGTCAGTATAAACACATACCATATACAGCCCCCCGCACAGGTGGTCAGTTTCCAATGGATACACCTGGCTGGCCGACGATTTGTCCGCGTTGATACTGCTCATCAACTGGCCATAGGTATTGCAGATGTTTATTTTCAGTTTGCCATAAATATTCCCGTCAATCATCAGGTTAAAAAATCCGCTGGCCGGGTTGGGAGAGGCTGACAAGCTGATTTCAGCGGGAAACGGATCGGGCTGATTACCGGGACGTCTGGCAACCGGACCGTTGTAATAAATCCTGGAGATGCAGTACCCGTTGCCATCCCATTGGTAAGCATCAACCCAGAAAATATACCGGCTGGTATCCAGTTGCGTAACTCCGTTTTTTTTCACTAAAAATTTACCCGAATCAACCGGAACAAATAACTGGTAAATCTGGCCCTCCACATAGGATGCCTTCAGGGTGGGTATGCTGTCGTATCCCCATTGGTACCCGCTAACTGTATTATCCAGGTAAACGAGCAGGTTACCGGGTTGACGCAGGATGATTCCCCTTTCGGTTATTCCTCCCGGGCTAACCGTAAACCGCCATATACTGGTATCTGCTTTGCACCGTCCAAAGGACTGCTGACCCCTCGTGGTGGCCTGAACAATTGCCAGGTAACTTTTCACCGAATCGGGAAACGTGATGATGACGCTGGAGCTGTCGTATGGCGCATGCAGGGTGTCGGATAAATGAACCGTCACATTCGAAGGTGAAACATGCCAGTTGTAGGTAAACCCGGGAACCTGGTCGATATGAAAGCTTAAAAACTCACTTCCCCCGCAGAGGGTATCGTCAGGTTGAAGTCCCTCCAGATTTAAAATTTCAGGATCAGGCGGTGCCGGTTCCACCACTACGGATACGGTCTGGGTATCGCTGATGCAGGCAAGACCGCCGTTGGTATAGGTTAACAGAATTTTATAAACCACCATACCAAGCGAACTGAAATTACTGTTCTTTAGCGTATCCGAAATAACCGAGTCCTGCACTCCGCCGGATACCTGCTGACTGTTTCCACTCATGCCGGTTCCGGCCATGCTGGTCCAGCTGTAGCTGATGTTATTCGTGAACGTGGGCATGATGCGGTAATGCAAAGGCGTCTGGCTGCAGGTGGTATCGGTAACAGGGCTGATCATGGCCGGAATGGGATTTACCGTCAGGGTTTTGGTTACACAGGCTGTATCCAATGGACAGGGAGGCGGGTCAAGGGCCCGTACAAAAAATGTTTTTGTTTCCGGAGCAAGAATGGCTGTTTCCATTACCTGAATGGAGATTCCCGTACCCGACAAGGTGCCATGGCACGAATCGCTGTACCAGTTCCAGGTTGCTCCTGTCCCCAACGTTCCTCCAACAACAGAAAACACAGCGGTGTCGCCACTGCAAATCACGTTCGGACCGGCTATGGAAACCGGGGGCTGCGAGGGTTGATGGATTCGCACCAGCAGCGTGTCTGTATCCGAACATCCGTTAGAACCGGATACTCCGGTGACCGTATAACTTTGCGTACCGGACGGAAAAGCAAGAATGGAAGCACCGGTGGTGGCGCTGAGCCCGGCGGCTGGAAACCAGGTATAGTTGTCGGCTCCGCCGGCTGTCACAGCGGCAGTATCTCCTGCACATAGGGTAACCGTATCATTCGAAAGCGAAACAACGGGAGGCAAAAGATCAACGGTAACACGGACCGTGTCGGTAACCGAACAGCCTGTTGAGGTAATTGTTTTCGTTAACGTATATAACGTTGTTGAACCCGGATTGGCGACTGGATTTCCGGCTGTGGTGTCATTCAAACCTGCAGAAGGAGCCCAGGAATAAACAGCTCCCCCCTGGGGTGGTTCTCCGATGGTATCGCCGGACAGGTTGACAAGACAGTTTATGGTAAAAGCAGACCCGGCTTCTGCGTCCAGCATATGACTCACCTGCCCGGTAATCAAAAAATCCTTAAAATACAGGATATTGGCCTTGTTGCCGATACCTGCCGCAAAGAGCCTGAACTTAATGGTATCGGAAGGAGGAACCGGTATGTTTAATCCTGGAAAATTATTCGCGGTACTGCCCGTACCTGCCGTAAACTGTCCGCTGCCGACATCAAATGAAACCGGAGTAAAATTGGTGGTTGAATACCTGAACCGTGAATTGACGGCCGTAATGGTTCCTGCACTTGTTTTCGCTGTAAAGGATATCGTGGTGATGGTAAAGGAATCCTGGCAGGGAACATAACATGCAAACTCCACATAGGCTCCGTTGGCAGTTGCTGTTACGATATCCGTTTCCGCCCACCCTTTCGGATTTGCCGGTCCCGCCTGGGAAGATGTGCCATAGCCGTCGGCATTAAAAATTTCCTGCATAAAATTAGCTCCTTTGCGCACGGTGTCGGCAGCTATCTCAGGGATTCCGGAGCTGACGGCTCCTAAACCCGGTCCTGTCGTCAGGGGCCAGTAAACGGTATCTGTCTGGGCATACGCATTTATAGAAAACAGGATGAAAGCCTGCATCCCGGCAACTTTCAGCCAGGATGAGGGGCAGCAAAAAAATAAATTGCACCCGCAGGTTGTCATCGTTTCGGTGTCTGTCCTGGCAGT
>CAYWHE010000135.1:0-7072 GCA_964458125.1 uncultured Flavobacteriaceae bacterium
TGACATTGGGCAACATGCTGTAGCTCCAGATGGAAAAATTTATATTGCAAATGCTCATCATACCAGCTATTCGCTAACAGATAGTTTCACAACTCATCTAACCGTCATTGAAAACCCGGATTTGCCTGGTAATGCCTGTGGATGCGCTCCATATAGTTTTTCTCTTGGAGGTCGCAAAGGTCGCTATGGACTTCCGAATATTCCCCATTACAATCTTGGACCCGTAACCGGCAGCATCTGCGACAGTCTGTCGGCGGGGACCCAGGAGGCCGTTTCTCCAAAAAACCGGTTGCTGATCACGCCAAACCCTGCAAGGGACTTTATTACCATTGAAGGAAGCATTGAAGAATCAAAAGCAATCGTAATGAATTTATTTGGTCAGGTTATTTTATCAGTTGAAATAAATAAGCTGAAGAAAATAAACATCCAGCGATTGGCACCCGGCCTTTATTTGATCCGACTTCAACAAAAAAATCTTCAACCCCAATACCTGCGCCTCATTAAACAATAACCAACCGGTTAAACAAACGACTGCAAATCATACAGTTTTTTATACAAGCCCTGCATGCCCAGTAACCCGGCATGGGTTCCACGTTCTGCAATTTCACCTTTTTGAATGACCAGTATTTCATCGGCATGCTGAATGGTGGAAAGGCGATGGGCGATGACCAGGGAGGTCCGGTGCTGCATCAGCTTGATGATGGCATCCTGAACCAGGCGCTCCGATTCCGTATCCAATGCCGATGTGGCTTCATCGAGGATGAGAATGGGGGGGTTCTTTAATATGGCCCTGGCTATACTCAATCGCTGCCGCTGCCCGCCCGACAACTTGCCGCCACGGTCACCAATATTGGCCTGATAGCCTCCCGGCATCTCCAGGATGAATTCATGGGCGTTGGCGATGCGGGCTGCCGCAATGACGTCTTCCTCCTTCGCCTGCTCAACCCCAAAAGCGATGTTGTTAAAAACCGTGTCGTTGAATAATATCGACTCCTGGGTGACTAT
Source organism: uncultured Flavobacteriaceae bacterium (assembly GCA_964458125.1). Taxonomy (GTDB): domain Bacteria; phylum Bacteroidota; class Bacteroidia; order AKYH767-A; family OLB10; genus CAYWHE01. The sequence continues at coordinate 1,006 of CAYWHE010000135.1, forward strand.
GCCGATAAGCTTTCTCAAATCAAGACTTTTAATCTCCCTGATGTCTGTGTCGTCTACCAGCACCATTCCAGAATCCGGATCATAAAACCTGGGTAATAAATCGGCAAGCGTGGATTTCCCTCCGCCCGATGGACCCACCAGGGCAATGGTCTTGCCTTTGCCCAACGTAAAACTGATGTTTTTCAGGACCGGCTCATTCCCGTAACTGAAAGATACATCCCGGTATTCAACGGCCTTTTTGAATTCGGTCATGGCACGGGCACCGGTTGAATCCTGAAGGGTTTCCTCCGCATCCAGTATCTTTGATAACCTGTCCGCTGATGCAATTCCCTTCTGAATATTGTAATAAGCCGTGGCAAAATTTTTGGCCGGGGGAATGATCTGTGAAAAAACGGCAATGAAGGCAATAAAGACGGAAGCGCTTAAATCAACCCGGCTTCCCAATACCAGCTGTCCGCCGAAATACATCACCACCACCATGACGATGGTGCCCAGGAATTCACTCATGGGTGCGCTCAGGTCCCGCCTGCGGTCGATGGAAACCTGCACCTTCGTATAGTCGTTGTTCTTACGCCGGAACCTGGTTCGCTGGATGAACTCGGCCGTAAATCCCTTGATAATGCGTAACCCGGAAAGAGTCTCTTCCATCATGCTGAGCAGGTCGCTCATTTTTTCCTGGCCAAGCGTTGATTTCCTTCTCAGTGTCTTCCCTACCCGTCCGATCAAAAAACCGGTCACCGGCAGGAGCACCAGCACAAATACCGTGAGCTGGGGACTCATTAAAAACAAGGTCAGTAAAAAGGAAAATACGGCCAGCGGTTCCCGGAACACCACTTCCAGGGAACTCATGATGGACCACTGGATTTCCTGCACATCGTTGGTCATGCGCACCAGGAGGTCGCCTTTTCTTTCTTCACTGAAATATTTCAGGGGCAGGTTCAGCACCTTGCTGTACAAATCGTACCGCACATCCCGGATCACCCGGTTACGTACCTTGGCCATATAGTACATGGCCATGTACCGGAACAGGTTCTTCAGGAAAAACATCACCACCACCAGGATACAGATAAAAAGCAGGGCATCAATCTTACCGCGCTCGATAATGATTTTGCTGAGCAAGAAATAAAAATTATCGATCAGGTCATTCGGGTTCAGATTCAACGGGGGCGCCGAGGTTACCAGTTTCTGCGTGCCAAACAGGAGGTTGAGAAAAGGAACAACCATCGTCAGCGTCACCAGCGAGAAAAAAACCGTGAGCACATTGAAGATGATGTTCATCAGGGCAGGCCCCTTATGCGCCTTGAGGTAGGAAAGAATACGGAGGTAATTGTTCACGGCAACAAACGTATAAAAAATTCCGCTATGATCCGGCTTTGGAAAGCAGCTTGTACGAACGCCAAATTAAATACATTTGCCGGAAAATGAATGGTGATGACCACTGAAAAATTGAAGTTTTTACAGGAAACCCTGCCCGCCCTGCTGAATAAACTGAAGGGTGATGAATCGCCCGTATGGGGAAAAATGAACACCCAGCAGATGGTGGAACACCTGGCCGGTGCCTTCCGGCAGGCCAGCGATGAATCGAATACCGCCACCGTCACCCCGGCCGACCAGCTTGCAGCTTTCAAGGCTTTTATCATGACAGAAAAAGAGTTCCGTCCCAACACGAAAAACCGTCTTCTTGGGGAGGAACCCGCCCCCGTTATTCATGCCAACCTGCAAACAGCGCTGGCTGACCTGCAAAAAGCCATCAGCGAATTTGTGCAGTATTTTGAAATTAACCCGGGAAAAATTACCATCAACCCCGTTTTCGGAGCGCTGAATTTCCCGGAATGGGTTCAGTTACTGCATAAGCATGCCGTTCATCACCTGAAGCAATTCAGCCTGCTGGCCTGATCGGGATTACATAAAAGCATTTTCCCCGGTAACGTCCATGCCGGTAATGAGCAGGTGAATGTCGTGTGTGCCTTCATAAGTGATCACCGACTCCAGGTTCATCATGTGCCGCATGATGGGATATTCGCCCGTAATGCCCATACCCCCGTGAATCTGCCGGGCCTCGCGGGCAATATTCAGAGCCGTTTCCACGCTGTTGCGTTTGGCCATGGAAATCTGCGCAGGTGTGGCGCGGTTTTCATTCTTCAATACCCCCAGCCTCCAAACCATCAGCTGGGCCTTGGTGATTTCGGTGATCATCTCGGCCAGTTTCTTCTGTTGCAACTGGAAACCTCCGATGGGCCGGCCGAACTGCTTTCTTTCCTTCGAATAGCGCAGGGCTGAATCGTAACAGTCCATGGCCGCGCCTACAGCTCCCCAGGAAATGCCATAACGGGCTGAGTTCAGGCAGCCCAAAGGTCCCTTCAGCCCTTTTACGTTGGGAAGCAAATTTTCTTTGGGAATCTTTACGTTGTCAAAAACAAGTTCACCGGTGGCGCTGGCACGCAACGACCATTTTCCGTGGGTTTCCGGCGTGGTAAAGCCCTTCATGCCACGCTCCGCCAGCACTCCCCGGATGACCCCTTCCTCGTCTTTGGCCCAAACCACGGCCACCTGGGCGAACGGCGCATTGCTGATCCACATTTTGGCGCCGTTCAGCAGAAAATGATCGCCCTTGTCCCTGATGTTGGTGATCATGCCGCCGGGATTGGAACCGTGGTCCGGCTCCGTCAGGCCGAAACAGCCCATCCATTCACCCGAAGCCAGTTTGGGCAGATATTTCTGGCGTTGCTCCTCGCTTCCATAAGTATATATCGGGTACATCACCAGGGAACTCTGCACGGAAGCCGTGGAACGGATACCCGAATCACCGCGTTCCAGTTCCTGCATGATCAAACCATAGGAAATCTGATCCAGCCCCCCGCCGCCATATTCAACAGGAATATACGGACCAAAAGCCCCGATTTCGGCCAGTCCCTTCACCAGGTGACCGGGGAATTCTGCCCGCTGGCAGGCATCTTCAATAATAGGTGTTACTTCTTTTTTTACCCAGTCGCGCACGGAATTCCTGATCAGTTTGTGCTCATCGGTTAAAAGTTCATCGAGTTGATAATAGTCTGGTGCCTGGAATCGGTCTGTGGCCATATGCGTGATTATTTGCAGGGCAAAAATAGCCAAAATTTAAAAGGGCTGAACCGGGCTGTTTAAAAATCAGGTGCCGATCGCAGCTATTTAAAATAATAGGTATAGCCGATCATAAGTGAAAACGTACGGTAGAATACGCTGGTCCGTTGTAAGTTTCCGGTCAGCAGCCGCTGCTCCGTGGGTTCGGTCAGGTTGGCCCACTGCCTCACATTCCGCGCCCTCCCAAAACCATAGGCCAGCCCGATGCTCAGGTCAGATTTTTCATTCTTCCTGGTGATGCCCATAACGGCATGGTAAATATTCCAGTCGGTAAAGTTAACGCGCATGTTGCCCAGGCTGTCGTGGTTGCTGAAGGATTGATTGGTCCTGAAACTGCCGGCCACGAAAAGTCTTTTGCTCAGGGGCTGTTCAAATGCAACGGCTACGTTAACCAGGCTTCTTTTATAATCCTTCACCTGCAGAAGATCTGAACTGGAAAGGGAGAAAAATCCGTCGGGTTGCACCAGGTCCTTGTCTTCGGGGGTCACCATGCTGTAAACGCCCACCCGATCAAACCACTCAGCGGTCACCGAAAGCAATGTTTTTTGAAGGGTATACTCGAGGCCAATCGCAACAGACAATGGCGTTTTGTATGTTGACTTTAAACCCTCCTGCCTGTCGCTGGCCACGAAGCTGATCAGGGAATCGATGCCCAGCATATTCATGTTGTTTACCGTGAGGTCCTCCATCACCGTGGACCAGCCGAATACATTCATACTGGGTGAGGTCACGGTGAGACCCGCCTTGAATTTATCCCATTCGCCGGAGACGCCTAGCTTCAATACGGTGCGGATGTTTTTCAGTTCAATGTATTTCATTTCCGTATAGTTGGCCATCCGTCGGGTCAGCACATTTACGGTGTCGAGGCTGACAGCACGGGTAGCCATATACGTATCCGTATGGAAGGAACGGTAAGAGCCATAGTTGCCAAGGCCAATGCTGATATGATCCGAAATCCGGCAGCCGTATCCCCAGCCGGTCAGCATTTCGTATACGCTGGACTTAAATACATACTGCCCGGTGTAATCTTCAGGTCCTGGTGATATATGATCCGAAATCACGTTGAGAACGGCCTCATGCCTGGCCGACATCTTAATGTTGAACTGGTCCCGGGTGAGCAGGCAGTAACCAATGGTATGACGCGGATAACGCTGCAGTTTGAAGATCCCCGAAATGATCAGGGGCATCACGTTCAGGGTACGGGAGTTTAGTTCAATGCCGGTTCCGGCGCCGTCGGGAATGTGAAGCAGGTCCAGTTCATAGCCATTTGCCGAAACGGAAAGATTTTTGTTGGTGATCACGCCAAGCCTCGACGGGTTGTAAAAGATGGCGCTGTGATCCCGCACCCCGGCCACCACGGCACCCCCCAACAGGGCCGAACGGGGACCGAACTGCTGGCTCCAGTAATTGGACTGCTGCCCTGACAAAGAACAGGGTATCAGCATCAGAATGAGGGGCAGGATTTTCATGGCAACGATTATAAAAAGGTCAATTATAAAAAAATTATTACCAGAACACAAACAAATGATTTACCGCTATATTTTGTGCCTGAAATAACTGCAGCGTTTACATTTTAAGCTGGAATAAAAATCTTCCCATAAAACAAATGCCTCCTCTTTTCAATCTTCACCTTTCTTGGCAATCTTTGCGTGAAATAAGTGTCCGCATAGTGTACGAACACCTGCTCTTTTCATGCTTTGCCCTTCTTTACAGGCTTTGCGTGAAATAAGTGTCCGCATGGTGAACGAATGCCACCTCTTTTCATGCTTTGCCCTTCTTTGCAAGCTTTGGGTGAAATAAACATCCACAGAGTGAACGAATCCCACTCTTTTCATCCTTTGTCATTCTTTGCAATCTTTGCGTGAAATAAACATCCGCATAGTGAACGAACGCCACTTCTTTTCATGCTTTGCCCTTCTTTACTAGCTTTGCGTGAAATAAGTGTCCGCATGGTGAACGAATGCCACCTCTTTTCATGCTTTGCCCTTCTTTGCAAGCTTTGGGTGAAATAAACATCCACAGAGTGAACGAATCCCACTCTTTTCATCCTTTGTCATTCTTTGCAATCTTTGCGTGAAATAAACATCCGCTTAGTGAACGAATGCCACTTCTTTTCATGCTTTGTCTTTCTTTGCAATCTTTGCGTGAAATAAACATCCGCATAGTGAACGAATGCCACTTCTTTTAATGCTTTGCCCTTCAATGTAATCTTTGCGTGAAATAAGCATCCGCATTACGAAAACTTAGAGCTTATTTACAACCCGGTGAATTCCGTGTTTTAATAAAATCGTATTAAAGTTTATCAGCAGGGCCAGTTTTAATTCACAAAGTCTTAAGTAAGTAAGGGTCTGGGCAAAATGTACGGGCGCAAGCCTTTCTACCGACTTTATTTCAACAATAACTGAATTTTCCACCCTCAAATCAAGCCGGTACCCGCATTCCAGTTTTACTTTCTTATAAATTAACGGAACAGGCACCTGTTGTTCCACCAGTAATCCCATCTGCCGTAAATCATATGCCAGGGAATTTTCATAGGCTGATTCCAGTAAACCGGCTCCAAACCTCCTGTGCAACTCAATAGCCGCACCGATAATCTTATTTGATATTTCGTTTTCGTCCATAATAAAAAAAATTAACTGAGGATTATAAAAAGTGTATTTCAAATACAAAAATGCAAAACATTCACCAAAAAATCAAATCTGTTATAAAATATTTCAGACAAATTAATTCCCTGTTTCTTTGCGATTCACAGCGTACTTTACTTGAAACAAAATTCAGAAATAATATCCATGAACTTCCCCATTTTCTCTGCGCCCTTTGCGTTTCTTAGCGCTCTTTGCGTGAAAAAAATTCAGGACCTTTCCCCTTTCTCTGCGCCCTTTGCGTTTCCTGGCGCTCTTTGCGTGAAAAAAATTCAGGACCTTTCCCCTTTCTCTGCGCCCTTTGC
>CAYWHE010000135.1:7172-11194 GCA_964458125.1 uncultured Flavobacteriaceae bacterium
GTTTCCTGGCGCTCTTTGCGTGAAATAAAATTCAGAAATAATATCCAGGCACTTCCCCCTTTTCTCTGCGTCTTTTGCGTTTCCTGGCGCTCTTTGCGTGAAACAAAATTCAGAAATAATATCCAGGAACTTCCCCCTTTTCTCTGCGTCTTTTGCGATTCACAGCATACTTTGCATGAAATCCATTATCTCACTTCAGAATCTCATCAATAGTCTGTGCAGCAACGGCATGGTAACCCGGCCTGGCTCGTTCGTATATAACCCTTGCCATCTTCATGCCATCCGGTGTTTTTGCCATCTCCGCATATAAAGGTTTCAGGAATTTCCTCCTCCCCACCTGCAACAAAAATTTCTCCAGTGCCGGATACGCTTTGCTGTATTTGTTTTTCAGGCATACCTGGAACCAGTCACAAAGAATTTCGGAATTTCCTGAATTCGTAAAATGAAATGCATCGTCCAGTCCGGCAATCCTCTCCGGGCTCAGGGTATCGTTCACCTGCCTGAGAAAATACAACCAATGGTGGGTGCTCCAGCCCTTCGTTGCAAGTTCAGTCGCTTTCATCCCACCTTTAAAAGCGGTTGCCGCCTGGCCGGCTTTCTTCAGTTCCACAGACTCTATGACCGGACAGTTGGCCGGCAGCCCTGTTCCGTATACCCAGGCCTGAATGTTGATTTGTCTTTCCAGGTTCGAATCTCCTTTAATCAGCATCTGCTCCAGGTACTCCAGGAAATGTCTGGTATCCATGCTTTGAAAAGCAAAGGTGTTAAAATAAAAATTCACGAAGGCATCCCATCTTTCCCTGCCAACGGCCTGTTCTATGGTGGCCAGGAAAAAACGGCCCTTCTGGTAGGCAATATCGGTTACGCCGTCATCGGGATCACGGCCTTTTAAATCGAGGTATAATTTGCTGTCCGGTGAATCTCCCATTTCTTTCACGGTGTTTTTCAGTTCCTCGTAATTCAGCACCGTCAGCATGTCGGCGTAGTCCTTTCCGTATAATTTTTCCATGATGCGGCTTTCAAAATATACCGTGAAGCCTTCGTTCAGCCAGAAGTCGTTCCAGGTGGCATTGGTGACCAGGTTGCCACTCCAGGAGTGTGCCAGCTCATGTGCAACCAGAGACACCAGCGACCGGTCGCCGGCAATGATGGTCGGTGTGGCAAACGTGATGCGCGGGTTTTCCATCCCTCCGAAAGGAAAACTCGGCGGAAGCACCAGCAGGTCATACCTTCCCCAGCGATAGTTACCGTAAATGGATTCCGCGGCTTCGATCATCTTTGGCATATCGGCGAACTCATACGCGCTTTTTTCCATCATTACCGGTTCGGCAAAAACCCCGCAGGTTGGCGTATAGGCATAAAAATCCAGGTCGCCAACGCTGAGGGCCATCAGGTAGGACGGAATGGCCTGGGGCATTTTAAAATGATATTCCCCAGTGGGGTTTTTAACGGTATCATTTTCCGCACTCATCAGCGCCATCAGTCCGGGAGGGCAATGGATAACGGCATCATAAGTAAAACGAATGTTCGGGCTGTCCTGCAACGGTATCCAGGTGCGGGCCAGGATGGCCTGGCTTTGGGTGAACAGGAAGGGATGCTGTCCACCCGCTGTTTGTTCCGGGGCCAGCCATTGCAGGGCGGCAGCCCCGGGTGAGGTCGTATAGTAAACCGTTACGATCGTGGTGGATGGTCTGATGGTGATCTCCAGGTCGCTGCCCATAAACGGCGCGGGGGCAGATAATGTAAAGCCGGTGGCTTCCTCCTTGCTTCCCGTCGTAACCCGTTCGATGGTCAGGTCACGGGAATCCAGGTGCAGGGAGGATCCTCCCGATTTGTTTTCAATAGTTAACACCACCCTGCCCCGCAGGATTTTTTTAGCAAAGTCCGCTTCCAGGTGGAGGGACAGGTGCCTGACTACAGCCTCTTCAGGCCTGGCATAGGAATGTACATCGTGTATGATCATAGGATTAAATTTTTGTTGCCGGGAGGATGCCGTAATGTTGATGCCGCATACACAGGAAAGAAGGGTGAGCAGACAAGCAGGAAAATGACGGTAAAGGAACAGGGTCATCAGGGCTGAAATGATTTATAATTTTCCCTCCCCGATCAGGAATTTGGTTTTTAAGATGCTGGCCACCGACAGGCTGTCCCGTATTTCACCGCGCATGGTCATCTGAAACAATTGCTCAAAGGGGAGTTTCCGTACCCGGATGATTTCCGTCTCTTCATGGTCGGTTTCGGCTAGGGTAAGACCCCTGGCCACAAAGGTGTATGATCGTTCATCCGTGGCGGAATTGGAAAGCTGCATTTCCAGGATCAGGTCAAAGCGTTCCGCCCTGATGCCCGCCTCCTCCAGCAGCTCCCGGCGGGCCGTCTCAACAGGCTCCTCCCCGTCAGGACAACCGCCTTCGGGTACTTCCCATTCATAGGAAGCCGGTGAATAACGGTACTGCCCTACGATCCACGTGTTGTAATCCTCATCCAGAGGGACGATGGCAATGGCCCTGTTTTTAAAATGAACCACCCCGTAAATTCCCGGTTTGCCTGCAGGCGTAATGACCTGGTCCTCGTTGACCCGTATCCAGTTGTTTTCGTAGTGAACTGCTGTACTCAGCTTCTTCCAGGGGTTTGATTCCGTACTCATGATGCTGTTCCTGCTCAGCGGCTTACCGGCTGATTGATTCCCTTTTGCCCGCCACATCCTGCAATTGTGCCGGAGTCGGAGCCTTCCTTTTGTAGTTTCGGAAAAAACTTTTCAGTTTCATTTCAATGACGCCCCATATCGCTTCACTGAAAATGCCGCTGCTCATTTTGGAGTGACCTTCCTTCCGGTCGGTGAAGATGATGGGGATTTCCACAATACGATAGCCCATTTTCCAGGCCGTAAACTTCATTTCAATCTGGAAAGCGTACCCGTGAAATTTGATCCTGTCGAGTTCAATGTTTTCCAATACCTCACGCTTATAACATTTAAACCCGGCCGTGGTATCGCGGATTTTCATTCCCGTAATCAACCGGACATACATGGAAGCAAAATAGCTCATCATCACCCTGCCCATGGGCCAGTTCACCACATTCACGCCCTTGATATAACGTGAACCTATGGCCAGATCGGCACCCTCCATGGAACAGGTCATGTGCAGGCGTATCAGATCTTCGGGATTGTGCGAAAAATCGGCATCCATTTCAAAAACATAGGCATACTGCCTTTCCAGCGCCCATTTAAAACCATGTATATAGGCCGTGCCCAACCCCAGCTTGCCGGCCCGCTGCTCCATGTAAAGCCTCCCGGGAAAGGCAGGCATCAGGGCATTGACTATGGAAGCCGTTCCATCATCGGAATTGTCGTCAATAATCAGCACATCAAAAGGCTTGCGCAGGGCAAAAACCGCACGGATGATGGCCTGTACGTTTTCCTTTTCGTTGTAGGTGGGTATGATGACTAAGCTGTCGGACACAAGCGGGAACAGAAAGGGTTGGTATCGGTCTTTAACTTTTAACGGACAAAGCTATGCTTTCCGGGCTTAAAAATACGTTAAAATTATCTTATTTGAAACCTGGCCGCCATACGGCAACCCTGCACAAAATGTCCTGGTTGTTGCCTGGTGACCGCTTCACGGGTCCTCAAAAAACAGGTTTTACACCATTTCCTGCCTATTCCTTTACAAATTTCCGGTATACTTTTCCCTCGCTGGTTTGTATGGAAATAAAATAAATCCCGCCAGGCAACTCCGAAACATCCATTTCCCACTCATTTTGTCCGGCTGGAATATTTTTCCAGCTGATTACCTGACCGGTAATGGCAGCAATGATAACCTCTCTGCCAATCCGGTGAAAGCCTTCCATGTTTACAACTAATTTTTCACCGGCCGGAATAGGATAGATCTTAATTTCAACTTGATGATGCTGCATATCCTCCGTTCCCACATTGCCCAAACTATCACAAACGCTGCCAGCCAGGCGGCCCAGGCTGTAATTGGGTATATTCGGCAACCCATAAAAACTCCTTCTGCCTCCAAGCC
>CAYWHE010000136.1:0-11073 GCA_964458125.1 uncultured Flavobacteriaceae bacterium
TGGGGTCATGGGCGGATGCGACTACCGTTTATATATCGGCATTGGCATTGCACTCTACGGGGTTGCCTATTTTCTGGTGCATGAAATTTTAATTCATCAGCGCTTTAAATGGTGGACCAGGACCAACAATGTTTATTTTCTTGGTTTGAGAAAAGCCCATAAGGTACATCATAAATCTCTCGGTAAGGAACATGGCTCCTGTTTCGGGATGCTGGTTGTCCCTTTCCGTTATTTCCGCGAAGCAAGAAATTCGAGAAGCGGTATGGAAATCGTTTCAGGGGGATGATTTTCTTCTAAAATACCGGATTCACTTTTCTCAGGGACAACTTCAAACCAACCGGTGGGCAGGAGGCTTTTGGAAAATTTCCAGTTTCCGGGCAGGAATGATTTTGTTTTTTATCAGGATTGCTGAACGAAAACGGGTTAATTACCTGCTGACGGAAATTTTTCCACCGCCTGATTCCTGTCCTGCGGTTATGACTTTATAAATATAAATTCCTGAAGTAAGGTTAAGATTGCTGATTGCCACAGCCACAGGTGAATCGGGATGGTTAAGTTCGGCAATTTTTGCTCCGTCAGTTGAAAAAACAAGAACCCTTTCGGCAGCCAGGTCAGGCTGGTTAATGCTTCCGCGAGGAATAATACTATTCCTGTTTAATAACGATGGAGATGTTTGAACATTTTTTGATTCAGAATGAAAATTAAAAACGAAGGGATTACCCGGACAACCTTTATCCGAAATAACCTCCAGGGTAACCTGATGATTGGCCGGCAGGTCGAACTGGTGTACCGGATTTATATCTGAGGAGAAGTGTTTGTCACCGAAATTCCAGTTCCATCCGGTTATCATTCCCTTATCAATCGAAGATAAATCATTGAAATAATAGGTAAGCTGGTCCGGGCTTTGAGCGGAGAAATTAGCCACAGGATTCGGATGAATGATCACGTCAATGGTATCGGTATAGGCAGAGCATCCGTCCTGAACCGTAACGGTGTAGATGATGTCCGCATTCGGAATAAACCGGATGGTTTCCCCGGTAAGATTGAGGGGCTGAAGGTTAAATGAATATCTTCCGTCTCCGCCTTTACCGGTTAACAACAGGGTGGCAGTTTTTCCATTACAAACCTCTTCCATGGAATAAATGAATGAAAGCGGTTGAAATACATTGATTTTAACTGACGAAGGTTTTGAAGCACAGCCGTTGCTGTCAACTGCAATTACCGTATAGGTTTCCGTGTGAAGCGGATGAACGAACAACTGGGACTGCACCATTCCGGGAACATTCCAGATAAAGGTACAGGGCAGGCTGGTATTAACGGGAACAGCGGTCAGCGTAACCGGTGTTCCTGCACATACAGTATCATCAGAAGCGGTCAGCATGACCTCCGGCTGAAATTGTGGTACCAGGTCCGAAAGATTGTCCACCAGGATGTAAGGCATGCCTGAACAACCCAACCCCTTTACCTGGAGTGAAATATGTGTGAAACCGGCCGACGGAATAAAAGAGATGGAATAGGTGAGCCAGGAATCATAGTTGGTAATATCACCCGAATGCCAGAGTAGCTGGCTGTGATCGCATTCGCCGTAACCGCCCCAGATTTCAAGTTCTGCACACCCCGGTTCCAGTCCGCTATCGGTGGTACTTGAGTTCGACAAGTCTATGTTGGCCTGATATGCGGTTCCGGGCACAAGAGGAGCGGATAATGGCTGGGACAAACCTTCCTGCCAGCTTCCGATTCCGGGATGAATGAGGGTATCGATAAAATAGAGTCCGGCATAGGTAAAGCCATTGGAAGGGGACAGGGTGACGGCAAAATTTCCGGGTTGTATATCCGGAGACTGACCGCTTTGACAGGCTGTCCAACCAGTTGGGGCCACACCTTTGCTGGGTGAGCCTTCAAAAGAAGGATTCGCCAGGCTAACCGGTTCACCGGTGCATTGCGCTTTTAAGGGATGACCCTGGAAGAATATTCCGGAACAGGTCACGAGGATGGATAAAGTTTGAATTAACGTTTTCATGGCTGGGGTATAATTGCTGATCAGATTATCGTACTGATGAAGCAAAACTAAACCCCCGTCATCCGGAATTTGAGCTTAAATGAGCAACTGGCTATTTTAACCGATTAACCGGTGATAAAAAGCAATGAAAAGCGGAACCACCTTTTGTCCGCGGGTTCATAATCTCCCGGGGTGAACTTGCTGTTGCCTGCAGCGGTGTAAGTCAATCCAATGAAATATGAAGACCAGGAAGTCCATTTTATGGGTTTTTAAAGCTGCAGGAAGGGGATAAAATTTCCCATAAAATAGGTTCATGACTTCGTGTGGAGATTGATGACCCGTCGATGGAACAGCATTCAAGCGCCCGACCCTCCCTCAGGAAGGTTTACCAACCGAGTTCCTTTAACGAAAACTTTTCTTTCAGACGAACACCTTTTTCAGTGGTCTGAACAGTACAGCATTCGTTCAGCAGGTCATGTTCCAGGAAAAGGACATATTCCCGGGCGGCAGCTTCTTCGAGGAATTTCTTTTTCTCATCAATCGTGATCAGGGGCCGGGTGTCGTAAGCCATGACATAAGCAAGTGGAATATGGCCTGTCGAAGGAAGCAAATCGGCCATGTATACCAGCGTCCGGTTGTGTTGCCGGATATGAGGAATCATCATGGCATCCGTATGACCGCGAACATACCGGACTTCGAACCCGGGCATGATTTCATCGCCTTCTCTTGTAAATTTCAATTGACCGCTTTCCTGAATGGGAATAATATTTTCCTTTAAAAAGCTTGCCTTCTCCCTTGCATTGGGCCGGGTGGCCCATATCCAATGTTCTTCATTGCTCCAGTAAGTGGCATTCTTAAAGGCGGGCTCATAGCCGGTTTTATCCTTGTTGAACTGTATGCTTCCTCCGCAATGATCAAAATGAAGATGGGTGAGAAATACATCGGTGACATCATCGAAATGAAATCCCGCTTCTTTCATGGATTTTTCCAGCGAATCATCACCGTTGAGGTAATAGTGGGAAAAGAAACGGGCATCCTGCTTGGTACCCATCCCGTTATCAATCAGGATCAGGCGGTCTCCTTCCTCCACCAGCAGACAGCGCATGGCCCAGTTACACATGTTGTTGTCGTCAGCCGGGTTCAGGCTGTTCCAGATGGATTTTGGAACCACGCCAAACATGGCACCGCCATCCAATTTAAAATAACCAGTCTGTATGCTGTAAAATTTCATGGTGTTTTCAAATTATTTCTGCCGGCAAAATAAGCAAATAATGCGCATGCCCGCCCGATGTGAACAGAGGTTGTTGTTCCGGGATACCCTGAAGCAATATGAACCGGGAATCCTGTCAGCACGATGCAGAATACAAGTTGTGGTAAGAGCAGATGGTTGATTCCACCATCGGGCCATAGCCATATTTTTTTATATACCTGGCAACTTTATGCCTTATTCCTTCCGGAATATTACCTGTTGATAAAACCCCTCGGTTGGTCAGTCGTTCATCGCCTTGCCTGGAAAATGATCCTTCACAGGAACAGGACAGCGGCCCGTTCAAGCCATGGCTACAGCCTGATCTGCTGACTTTTTCATTTCAGCAAAGTACCTGAAAAAGAGCGGGATGGTCTCAATTCCTTTAAGGAAATTAAACACACCGAAATGTTCGTCAGGTGAGTGAATATTATCCGAATCGAGCCCAAAACCCATCAGGACCGATTTCAGTCCAAGTTCTTTCTCAAACAAAGCCACGATGGGTATACTTCCCCCGCTGCGGGTCGGTATCGGCTTTTTTCCAAAGGATTCTGTCATGGCTTTGCTGGCAGCGGCATAGGCAATGGAATCTGTCGGGGTCACCACCGGCTCCCCGCCATGATGCGCCATTACCTTTACCTGGACTGACCTGGGGGCTATGCTTTCAAAATGTTTCCTGAACAATGCCGTTATTTTATCCGATTGCTGGTTGGGTACCAGGCGCATGGATATCTTGGCAAAAGCCTTGGACGGCAATACTGTTTTGGCGCCTTCACCGGTATATCCTCCCCAGATGCCGTTTAATTCAAAGGTAGGCCTGATGGAAGTGCGTTCCAGGGTGCTGTACCCGGCTTCCCCGTGAATATCTCCTATCCGGAGATCCTTTTTATAGTCTTCCAGGCTAAACGGGGCCTTGGCCATTTCAGCTCTTTCGCTGGCGCTCAACTCGACCACATCATCATAAAAGCCGGGAATCGTAATGTGGTTGTTCTTGTCCTTCATGGAGGTAATCATCTCGCATAAGATCTGGATCGGGTTCGCCACGGCACCCCCGTAAACGCCGGAATGCAGATCCCGGTTTGGACCGGTTACCTCGACTTCAACATAACTCAATCCCCTCAATCCCACATCGATGGATGGAATATCGTTGGCGAGCATGGAAGTGTCCGAAATCAGGATGATATCCGCCTTCAGTTTGGCTTTGTTACTTTTTACATATTCACCCAGGTTGTTGGAGCCCACTTCTTCCTCTCCTTCAATCATGAATTTCACGTTGCAGGGCAGGGTACCGGTCTTCATCATCAGCTCAAAAGCCTTGATGTGCATATAAACCTGGCCCTTATCATCACAGGAACCTCTGGCATAGATTTTACCGTCCTTGATAACCGGTTCAAAAGGCGGAGAACTCCACAGGTTCAGCGGATCGGCAGGCTGAACATCATAGTGCCCGTAAACCAGAACAGTGGGCTTTTGGGAATCCATGATCTTTTCCCCGTAAACAATAGGATGTCCTTTGGTCTGGCATACTTCCACCTGGTCGGCACCGGCTTTTAACAGGCTGTCTTTTACAAATTCAGCGGCACGGTTTACATCCTCTTTGTGTTTGGAATCGGCACTGACGGATGGAATTTTCAAGAGATCGGTAAGTTCACTTAAAAACCGTTCCTGGTGAGTGTTGATATAGGTTTTAATAGTTTCCATAAAATTTGTTAAATTTGCGAAACAAAGATATGTTTATTTGAGTATTCCGAACAACGATCTTGTTTCATTTACCTGCTTCAGGTAATCCTGTGTCCTGACCCAGGCTCATTTCAACGAATACATTTCCTGATCACCAAACAATTTTCCGTTTTGAAGACTCAACATCAGCCTTTTTTTATATTTCTTACCGGGCTTTGGCTGCTGTTTGGCCCGGAACTCCTGGCCCAGGTGCCCGGTAATGACCTCTGTAGTTTTGCCCAGGTCATCCTGATTCCAGACGATGGAGATACCTGTCTGGCCGGAACCACCTTAAATGCCACTTCAGATGGTATTTACAACTCCTGTGACTCCCTGACCACGTCTCCTTTACCTCCGGGGGGACATGAAGTCTGGTATTCTTACGTGGCTACCGGAACAACAAATTCCATTACCGTAAGTCCTTCAGGTCCATTTCCCGCCAGGTTTGTTTCCGTCACGATTGCTGCCGGTAATTGCGGAAATCCAGGTTATATTGCATGTGACAAATCATTGTTATTTAATGGAATATCATCAGTAACCGCAACTTTTACTGCTGGTATGAGGATCTGGTTTTCGGTTACGGCTTTGGATGCGGACGGGGATTTTTCGGTATGTGTAAGTTCGGTGACACCTCCTCCCGTACCCGCACCGGGAATTGGTGTGGATTGCTCCACCGCCATACCTCTTTGTGATAAGCATACCTTTAATTCACCAGGTCCGGTGTTTAACAATGCCACAGGTCCTATATCCTGTTATGCCTTCGGCCCTCAGAACATTCTCTGGTATAAGTTTACAGCCGGGACGAGCGATTCCTTGATCTGGCTCGCCACGCCCAACCCGGGTTATGAGCTCGACTGGGCTGTTTATGATATAACGGCCGGTTGCCCCGGAACTCCCGTTGCCTGTAATTTTGCAACAACCGGCGGAGGCGGAGCGCCCACGGGTATGGTTTCGGGTTCACTGAATCCCTGCGGCCCGATTTCACAGATATGCACACCCATTGTCCTGACAGCGGGGAATACCTACGCAATGCAGTTCAACATCGAAAATTTTCTCAATATGGGTATTGATACACCGGCCATTAAAGTGGAGTGGGGAGGAATTTTTAAAATGGCACCTTATTCTGAATTTACTGTCAACACGACAGCAGGATGCGATTCAGTTAACACCGGTTTTATTAATAACAGCGTTGGCGCAACGCAGTTTCAATGGGATTTTGGCAATGGAAATACCAGTACGCTCGCTAACCCGCCTGCACAGACCTATACGGTTCCCGGTATTTACCTCGTTTCCCTGATTGCGTCAAATCCGCTGGGTTGTGCCCATGTCAGCTCGAATGCCATCACGGTTTATCCAAAGCCACAGGCAGATTTTATTGTCAGCGATACCATCCTGTGCATGGGTTCCAACGATACAGTCGGTTATGCTTTTTTGCCTGATCCGGATTATAGCTATAACTGGAACCTGGCAGGCGCTTCATTGATTTCTGGAATACCAGGTACGGCCGGACCTTATGTGCTGAACTGGAATACACCCGGGATCAAAAATCTGCAGCTGACCATTACGGACACGAGTACAGGATGCAATTCCCTGGTTTTTGCTGATCAGGTAACGGTTTTGGCACTACCTGATTCAACCTTCAATTTGCCTTTTTCAGCCTGTGAAGGCCAGCCTGTAACGGTGAATTTTACCGGCATACAGGTACCAGGTTCGGTTTACAACTGGAATTTTGGCGGAGGATCGGTTCAATCGGGCACCGGTGCCGGTCCGTATACGGTTTCATTTGTAACTGCCGGAACTTATACTGTTTCACTTGGGGTTGATTGGAATGGTTGTTATGCGGATGATACGAATTCCATTGTCATTACCTCCAAACCGGTCTCCGATGCCGGAAGCGACCAGGTTGTTTGTTCCGGTGAGTCGATTCAACTTGGCGCCCCGGCAAATCCCGGCTATTCCTATGCCTGGATCCCGGGCCTGGCCTTGTCCGATTCCACCCTGGCTGATCCGGTATTTGTTTTGCAAAATGGTTCATCCCTTGCCGATACCATGCTCTACTCACTCGTTACCTCATCAGGTCTTTGTTCGGATACGGATTTTGTTCAGGTCATTATCCATCCGGCCATTTCATCCTCCTTTACGATCAATGACGATACCTTGTGCGGTCAGGAATCCATGCTTATAACCTATACCGGAAATGCCTCTTCTGCAGCCGTCTATAACTGGAATTTTGGAGGTGGAAATGTTCTTCCCGCCGGTGGGCAGCAGTATACCGTTAACTGGCCATCCTCCATACAGGATTCTATTTCTTTGTTTGTTGTTGAAAACGGATGCAGCAGTGATACAACATCATTTCCATTCTCCGTAGGGGATCAGCCAGATGCAGTTGCAGGCCCTGACGTGATTATATGTTCCGGGTCATCAGATACATTGGGTACGACCGCCATTCCGGGAGAAACTTATTCCTGGTTTCCGGCAGCCGGTTTAAGTAATTCTTCCTTGTCAAATCCGGTTATAGCACCCCTGAATCTCACGGCTGTGACGGATACCATACAATTCGTGATAACGGTTACGAGCGGATTCTGCCTGGATATGGATACGGTTAGTGTACTGGTAAAACCGGTGCAAGCGGCCACCATTGGGGGTCCAGCCACGGTTTGCATCAATAATACTTCGATACAGTTTACCAACACCAGTCCGCAAATTGCAGGGGCTTCGTTTTTATGGAACTTCGGGCAGGCCATTCCAGGGAATTCGGTTGCCTACCTTCCCCCATCCGTTTCCTTTTTATCCCCCGGTATGCATCAGGTATTGTTAAACGTACAGACACCCGGTTGTTTATCAGACAGCGATTCACTTTCAGTAACCGTATATGATGTTCCGAATCCGGGCTTTACCGTTTCACCGGCAAGCGGTTGTCCGCCATTATCGGTATCCTTCACCGACACCACTACTGCTCCGCCAGGCTCAGCCATTTTCTGGGATTTCGGAAACGGAGACACCAGCACCCAGCAAAATCCTGTATATGTCTTTCAGCAATCCGGTCCGTATGATGTTTCTTTAACCGTGACTACACCCGATTCCTGTTCCTCAACCATCACCAGGGTACAAGCCATTCAAGTGGCTGATCTGCCTGTTCCCCTGTTCACTGCAGAACCGCCTGTGACCAGCATTTTAAATCCCCTGGTATCTTTTAATAGCTATTCGTTGAATACCGATTCCTGCTGTTTTTTATTTGGAGATGGTACAAAGGCATGGTCCTGTTTTGCTGACCATATTTACATGGATACCGGATCTTACCTGGTGCAGTTGATCGCCATCAGTCCTGAAGGTTGCATCGATACGGCCGAACAGGTGGTGCGGGTGGATGCATTCGAAACCTTTTACCTGGCCAATGCCTTCACTCCCAATAACGATGGCAGAAACGATTTTTTAATTTTTAGTGGTTCACCCCACGAGGAGTTTCATGCAGAAATATTCAACCGCTGGGGGCAGTTGATTTTTGAATCCGACCGACAAGACAAAGGCTGGGACGGAAAGGACCTTCGTACAGGAAAGGACGCCATGGAAGGCGTTTATGCTTACCGGATTCGATTTCGCGCTGAAGGTGGAAAAAGGCAACAGATCAGCGGTCATGTGACCCTGATCAGGTGAGTTATTTATACTCCTGATACTTCCATTTCACGGCTGATTTTCCTGACCAGTCCCTGGAGAACCTTTCCCGGGCCGACTTCTATAAAACTTGAGGCTCCGTCGGCAATCATGTGCTGTACACATTGTGTCCAGCGAACAGGGGCTGTCAGCTGGGCCACCAGATTTTCCTTTATTTTAACCGGATCAGAGCAGGGAAGGGCATTCACATTCTGATAGACCGGACAAACAGGTAATTGAAATGGTGTGGCTTCAATGGCCCTGGCCAGGCGTTCCCGGGCTGGCTCCATGAGCGGGGAATGAAAGGCTCCGCCAACATTTATGGGCAAAGCACGTCTGGCACCGGCTTCGAGTAGTCTGGCGCAGGCTTCCTGTACGGCTTCCACGGAACCGGAAATTACGATTTGTCCCGGGCAATTGTAATTGGCCGGAACGACTATGCCATCAACGGAAGCACAAATTTCCTCCACCACTTTATCCTCAGGTCCGAGGATGGCTGCCATGGTCGACGGGCGTAATTCGCATGCATATTGCATGGCATTGGCCCGCTCGATGACCAGTTTGAGCGCATCCGGAAAGGTCAGTGTACGGTTGGCTACCAGGGCTGAAAACTCACCGAGGCTGTGACCGGCCACCATATCCGGTTGCAGGTTTTCCCCCATGCTCATGGCCAAGACCACCGAATGGATGAAGATAGCCGGCTGAGTTACCCTTGTTTGCTTTAATTCCTCCTCAGATCCTCCAAACATGATATCCGTGATACGGAATCCTGTTAGTTCATTGGCTTGTTCAAAAAGCAGACGGCTGCTTTCCGACTGTTCAAATAGTTCTTTTCCCATTCCCGGAAACTGGGAACCCTGACCGGGAAATACATATGCCTTTTTCATAGGGTGTTGCCTGATTTTTGAAGGTCTAAATGTAACAAAAAATGAAATTGCGGACCAAATAATATCACCCGGATTGGGGGTGCTCTTTTCGAATAGAATTGAATTCACAGGGCTTTCTTATCTTTACCGCCCAATAAATTCTCCGGCAATTGCCCGAAACGATATGAAACTACGCTTCCTGCTCTACCCCCTGGCATGGATATATGGGCTGGGGATTATCATCAGGAATTTTCTTTACGACAACGGAGTGTTTTCCATCACCGGTTTTGAATATCCGATTATTTCAGTTGGAAATCTTTCTGTCGGCGGAACCGGAAAAACACCTCATGTGGAATACCTGATCCGCCTCCTCAAACCGGCTTATAAAGTGGCTACCCTGAGCAGGGGATATGGCAGGAAGTCAAAGGGATTCCTGATCATCAAGCCAAAGATGAATGTGGCCAAAGCCGGTGATGAACCGCTGCAGTACAAGAATAAATTTCCGGATATCAAGGTCACCGTGGGTGAGAAAAGGGTTCCGGCCATGATGAGTTTACTCGCCAGTTATTCCGACTTAAATGTGGTCCTGCTGGATGACGCTTTTCAACACCGGGCTATCAAGCCTGGATTCTCCATCCTGCTGACGGAATACAGGAACCTGTTCGTCGGTGATTTTCTCATGCCGGTCGGCAGCCTTCGTGACCTTCGCAGCAGTGTGAAAAGGGCGGATTTTATTCTGGTGACCAAAACGCCTGAAGACACTACGGAAGACTCCATACGACGGGTACGAAATAAAATAAGGCTGAAGCCACAACAGCAGCTTTTTTTTACCTATCTCCGGTATGGAGCCGTAAAGCCGGTGCAGGACGGGCAGCCGTCGCTTTCCACCAGTGATTTACAGGAATTCGATGTACTGGCTTTTTCGGGCCTGGCCAGGTCAAGGAATTTTGCCGGCTACCTGAAAGGCAGATGTAAATCCGTTAAACATCTGCGTTTTCCCGACCATTATGCCTACAAACGGAAGGACATTTCCAGTTTCGTAAAGCGATTTGATCAGCTTGACAGTCCAAAAAAATTAATACTCACGACCGAAAAGGACTGGATGCGCATTATCAATGAGCCTTCCCGGAAGTTGCTGGAAGGAATTCCCGTCTACACGCTGGAAGTATTGGTTGATTTTACCGAACAGAAAGAAAAGGAGATATTTGATCAAAAAATAATGACGTATGTTGAAAAAAATCAGCCACACCGTATCTTTAATCGAAAGCAGGACCGGATTTAAGCCTGATACAGGTATCATTCTCGGTTCAGGACTCGGCGGCCTGGTGAAGGAAATCAAAACGGAACATGAGTTGAATTATGCTGATATTCCGGGTTTTCCGGTGTCAACCGTAAAAGGGCATGCCAGCAGGCTTTTTTTAGGTACGCTGGGCAAATCGAAAGTTGCAGTCATGCAGGGCAGGTTTCATTATTATGAAGGTTATCCCATGCAGGATGTTGCTTTTCCAGTGCGCGTGCTGAAAGGACTCGGAGTGAAGCAGCTGATTCTTTCCAATGCCAGCGGTGGCGTGAATCCGGCCTATCGTGTCGGT
>CAYWHE010000137.1:0-11072 GCA_964458125.1 uncultured Flavobacteriaceae bacterium
TCATGAAATTGCGGGCTTCCGGCACCTGGAATTCCATCCACCAGCGGTCTGTTTTAAGGCTTTTCAGAAAGGTTATTTCGCTGTCGTTCCCGGACACGGAAACCCGGTAAGTTACGAAGGAATGATTCCCCGCTACCGGTTGGTCCGGTTTCCGGTTGGCGTAACCCTCCATGAAATACCAAACCATCTGGGCCATCAGGGCCGCCGTTTGCCCGTCGGCTTCCCGGGCAGGGTTGAATTCATACAATCCCAGGCCGGCCATTTTATCGCTCATGCCGGCATACATCATGGCCTGGCAGGCCTCTTCACCGGTAAATCCGTTAGGCGAGGAAAACGAGGCTCCGGGTGCATCGCTGTGCCGGATGGCTGACAGATCAAAAGAAAGCAAATCGGCATACCGGAGAATAGGTTCGAGTTCCATGATATTCGCTTTAAACAGGCCCAGCCGGTAGGTGTCGAAATAGAGTTTGTTCATCAGCTCCACGGCCGGTTGTCCCACATAATAGGTTTGGAAACCAATGCAACTGAAGTTAAAGAGGAAATTGGGCTTTTCCATCACAATTTTTCCCAGGTAGGAGCGTGAAGTCAGCTCCTCATCAGGTAAACCCAGGTCAAAACGGGCGTCAATGGCCGCTATATTAATGACCTGTTTCAGCTTCTTATAAGCCAGGTAATGTGCAAAAGTCAGGTCCTGACTGCCTCCGATAACAACCGGAATGATGCGACGGCCGATGAGTTCTTCCAGAATCATGGCCAGACCGTAATACGTATCTTCCTTTGTTTTCCCGGGCTTTAAATTGCCGAGATCCGCAATCTTACAGGCCTGATCATGTTTTTTCAGCTGGTAAAAAGCCTCCCTGAAGAGGTCCGTGCCGTTGTTGTTCTCGTAGTATTCCCGTGCTCCCCGCGTTTCATTGACCCCGATCAGAGCCATGGCAAACGTGTCAGGTTCGAGTCCCTGCAAGGCCTGATTTACCGGTACAATATGACGGCCAAGACAATCCGGCTCCCGCTCGAGGAATGAAAAGCGCTGGGATGAGGTGTCAACCGGTATCAGGAATTCTTCCAACAGTTGTCGGTATGATGTGTTTATTCTGTTTTCTTCTTACGGATAAATCCTCCCCTGCGTCCCTTGGATGGAACAAAATCCTTTTCCAGCTGAATGCATTCTTCCAGGGTCAGGGACTGAGGCTCTTTATCTTTTGGAATTTTGATGTTCTTCTTTCCAAAAGCCAGGTAAGGCCCCCAGCGGCCATTCAGGATCTTCACTTCCGGGTTTTCGGGAAATAGCTTGATTACTTTTTCAATATCGGCCTTCCGTTTATTTTCAATGATTTCAATGGCCCTCTCCAGGCTAACGGTGTAAGGATCATCCGTTTTAGGAAGGGAATAAAAGGCGCCCTTATGCCGGGCATAAGGCCCGAAACGGCCAATGGAAATAACTACATCTTCCTCTTCAAATTGACCAACGTTTCGGGGAAGCTTAAACAACTCCAGCGCATCCTCCAGGGTGATGGTTTCCAACCGCTGACCGCTTCTCAGGCTGGCAAACTGGGGTTTTTCATCGTTTTCATCCACTTTCATCTGAACAATGGGACCGAAACGGCCTATTCTGGCCGTGACGTTCCTGCCTGAAACCGGGTCAATTCCCAGGAAACGTTCTCCCGTTGCCCTTTCCGAGGTCGTTTCTGTGGTGATCACATCCTTATGAAAAGGCGTATAAAAATTGCGGATCATCTCATTCCAGACCTTCAGACCCTGGGCAATTTCATCAAACTCCTTTTCCACCTTGGCGGTGAAATTGAAGTCCAGTACATCTTTAAAATTCTCCACCAGGAAATCATTGACTACGGTACCGATGTCGGTGGGGAACAATTTGGACTTCTCGGCTCCGGTGTTCTCCTTACGGGTTTCTGTGCTCACCTGGTTATTTTTCAGGGTGATCACCTGGTAACCCCGCTCGCGTCCGGGCCTGTCTTCTTTTAATACGTACCCCCTTTTCTGAACGGTTGAAATGGTGGGGGCATAAGTTGACGGCCTTCCGATACCCAGCTCTTCCAGTTTTTTAACCAGACTGGCTTCCGTATAGCGTGCGGGAGGGTAAGTAAAACGCTGGGTGGCCAGCATATCCTCGAGTTGCAATTCCTGCCCGACAGATAAGGGTGGCAACAGCCCGGTCTTGGTATCATCATCCTCTTCATCGGAAGACTCCATGTAAACCGTTAAAAATCCGTCAAATTTTATGACCTCACCGGTTGCTGTAAATGTCTCCGGGGCTTTGGATGTGGCGATGCTGACCACGGTTTTTTCCAGCACGGCATCGCTCATCTGGGAAGCAATGGCCCTCTTCCAGATAAGTTCGTATAACTTCCGTTCGTTATTGTCTCCCTCCACCGTAGGGTGTTCGAAATAGGTCGGGCGAATGGCCTCATGCGCTTCCTGTGCGGAGGCTGACTTGGTTTTGTATTGCCTTGGATTTACATATTTCTCCCCGTAGGTCTTCCTGATTTCCTTTTCTGCAGCCTGCAGGGCGGTTTCCGACAGGTTCACCGAATCTGTACGCATATAAGTAATCTTACCGGCTTCATATAGCTTCTGCGCCACCACCATGGTCTGGGCCACGGAAAAACCAAGTTTGCGGCTGGCCTCCTGTTGCAGGGTGCTGGTTGTAAAAGGCGCTGCAGGCGTGCGTTTGCCGGGCCTGGTTTCAATGTCCCCGATATGGAAATCCGCCCCGGCATTCTTTTTCAGAAAGGCTTCAGCTTCTTCAAAGGTATTGAATTTGGCAGCCAGTTCGGCCTTCAGGAGGCTTTTGTTTCCTTTGGCATCGGCAACCAGGAAGTTGGCCACAACCTTAAAAGAGGACTTTGCTTTATGTGCTTCAACTTCTCTTTCCCGTTCCACGATCAGCCTGACGGCAACCGATTGAACCCGGCCGGCCGACAGGGAAGGTTTTACCTTTTTCCAAAGGATGGGTGATAACTCAAAACCGACCAGTCGGTCCAGTATCCGCCTGGCCTGCTGGGCATCCACCAGGTTCTTATCAATTTCACGGGGGTTTTTAATGGCTTCGGTAATGGCCGGTTTGGTGATCTCATGAAAAACGATCCTCCTGGTGTTCTTACTATTCAGGTTCAGCGTTTCAAACAGGTGCCAGGAAATGGCTTCTCCTTCGCGGTCCTCATCCGTTGCCAGCCATACGGTCTTCGCCTTTTTCGATAATTTGGTCAGCTCTTTAATGACCTCCACCTTATCTTCACTGACCTCATAGGTCGGTGCAAAATCATTTTCAATATCAATGGCCTTGTTCTTTTTGGCCAGATCACGCACATGGCCATAACTGGATTTGACAATATAGTCCTTACCCAAAAAACCTTCAATCGTTTTGGCTTTGGCTGGAGATTCAACAATGACAAGGTTTTCCGACATAGATGGGAGTTGGGTTTGAGTATTGGACTTCGTTTTCCGGGGGCAAAATAAAACATTTAATCCTCTTTCATCAAAAAATTAATTCGGTCACTAACCACTGTGTCAATTTGTCACTGAGCTAAAATTGCGTAATTTTGCCGGCTGAATACTACAACCGGAGAGGTGAGCGAAACCAAAATCATCGATGAGTCCAGGCAGGGGGAAGTTCTTGTCCTGAGTCCTGAAGAGCCGGGAACGAAAAAACTGTTCCTGGAAAGCTATGGTTGCGCGATGAACTTTTCAGACAGTGAAATTGTAGCTTCCATCCTGGCCGGGAACGGTTTTACCACCACCAACAACCTGACCGAAGCCGATGTGATTTTTCTGAACACCTGTGCCATCCGGGACCACGCCGAGAACAGGGTCCGCAGCCGGCTCAGTGATTTTAAGAAACTTAAAAAAAAGCATCCCACCCTGATTATTGGCGTGCTGGGCTGCATGGCCGAACGGCTGAAATCCAAACTCCTGGAAGAGGAACAACTGGTAGATATCGTGGTCGGTCCTGATGCCTACAGGGACCTTCCATCACTGCTTGAAGCGGTTGAAAGCGGGCAGAAGGCAGTGAATGTCCTGCTCTCGAAGGAAGAAACCTATGCCGACATCAGCCCGTTGAGACTGGGCAGCAATGGCGTTTCCGCCTTTATCAGCATCACCAGGGGATGCGATAACATGTGTTCGTTCTGTGTGGTGCCCTTCACCCGCGGACGGGAACGAAGCCGTGACCCGGAAACCATCATCCGTGAAGCCGCTTCCCTCTTCGATCAGGGATACAGGGAAGTGACGCTTTTAGGACAGAATGTGGACTCCTATTTATGGACCGGCGGAGGTCTTAAAAAAGAAAACCCGGATCCTGAGGAATTAAAAAACGCCACCACATTTGCAGGGCTGCTGGCAGGGGTGGCGGACATCAGTCCCCTGCTGAGGGTACGTTTTTCCACCTCCAATCCGAAGGATATGAGTGACGAGGTTCTTCATACCATTGCCCGGCATGATAACATCTGCAATTATATACATCTGCCGGTGCAATCGGGAAATAACAGAATCCTGGAAATGATGAACCGGGGTTATACCCGGGAATGGTACATGAAAAGAATTGAAGCGATACGCAGTATCCTGCCGGATTGCGGATTATCGACCGATATCATTACCGGGTTCTGTTCGGAAACGGAGGAGGACCATCAGGACACTCTTTCCCTGATGGAATGGGTGGGTTATGATTTCGGCTACCTGTTTAAGTATTCCGAACGACCCAAAACACTGGCGGAAAGAAAATATTCCGATGATGTACCGGAACTTGTCAAAACCAGGCGTCTGCATGAAATCATCAGCCTGCAACAGCAATTGTCCCTGAAGCGTACCCGGGCCGGGCTGCATCAGGTTCACCGCGTGCTGGTGGAAGGCCTGTCAAAAAAATCGCCTGATTTTGTTTCAGGAAGAAACCCGCAAAACACGGTGGTTGTTTTTCCCAGAGAACAATTCAGACCCGGGGATTATGTGGATGTAATGGCGACCGCCTGCACACCTGCCACGCTGATCGGCCGGGCCATTGAAATGAGCTGACTCCATGACGATCCAGGAAATAAAAAACCGTTTTGGCATCATCGGCAATTCACCTTTGCTGGAGCGTTCCATCGATATCGCCCGGCAGGTTGCCGCAACCGATCTGAGTGTACTTATCAGTGGTGAAAGCGGAACCGGAAAGGAAGTTTTCCCCCAGATAATTCATCAGTTGAGCGCCCGGAAACACGGACCTTACATTGCCGTCAACTGTGGGGCCATTCCCGAGGGTACTATTGATTCGGAACTATTCGGACATGAGAAAGGATCCTTTACGGGAGCCCATGAAGCAAGGAAGGGCTATTTTGAGGTAGCCAACGGTGGCACTATTTTCCTGGATGAAATTGCTGATCTTCCCATACAAACCCAGGTCAGATTGTTGCGCGTACTGGAGACCGGGGAGTTTATCAAGGTCGGATCCTCCAAGGTACTGAAAACCGATGTCCGCATTGTGGCGGCCACCAATCTGAACATTCCCGATGCCATCCATAAAAACAAATTCCGGGAGGATCTTTATTACCGGCTGAATACGGTTCCGGTTCATGTTCCTTCCCTGCGTGACCGCAAGGAAGACATCCTGCTTTTGTTCCGGAAATTCGCCGGTGACTTTGCCGCCCGTTACCGTATGCCACCGCTGATCTTACAGCCGGAAGCACAGACCATCCTGGCGGAATACCGCTGGCCGGGTAATGTGCGTCAACTCAAAAATGTGACCGAACAGCTTTCCATCCTGGAACAGGAAAAAGAAATTACGGCTGAAAAACTCCTTAAATACCTGCCTGCCGATACTTTCAGCAGTCTGCCGGTTTTGCATAAGGATGAGAACAAAGGTTCAGAGTTCACCGAAAGGGAGTTGCTCTACAAGGTTTTGTTCGATATGAAAAAGGACATCAACGACCTCAAACAACTCGTCGGCGGCATCATACAGCATGGAGGGAATGAGGATGTCATCCGGGAAACCAACAGGCAGCTGATCCATAATCTTTACGGAGCTGAGTCACGTGAACCTGTCAGCCTGGAACATGGCATGACCATACAGCGGCCCCTGGAACCCGCACCTATGAGCAACATCCAGCATCCACCTTCCCCTTCCATCACCCAGCCCCACAGTCATGCCGAAGTAGTGGAAGAGTCCTTATCCATTGAGGAAAGGGAAAAAGAACTGATTAAAAAAGCGTTGCAGAAATACAGGGGAAAACGTAAATATGCCGCCAGGGACCTGGGTATTTCAGAGCGAACCTTGTACCGCAAGATCAATGAGTATGGCATCCGTTAATCGTCAGGACAGTTAAACCAAAGAAAGTCGATATGTCAGGCTCAGGAACTATTCCGCTTTCCTTTTTCAGAAGGAGACCCGACTTTCTGTTGTTGTGTTGCCTTTTATTTCTCCTGGCATCCTGCCACCTCTATTCGTTTACCGGTGCTTCCATTTCACCGGATGTAAAAACTGTTTCGGTTCAGTATTTCGCCAACCGCGCCCCTCTGGTTCAGCCGGCCCTGAGCCAGCAGTTCGGTGAAAAGCTGAAGGAAAAATTTATTTCCCAGACTTCCCTCACCCTGGTCACCAACAACGGGGATCTTGATTTTTCGGGATACATCGCTGACTACAACACCCAGCCCATCTCCATCCAGAGCAGCCAGACGGCCGCACAAAACAGACTAACGATTACAGTAAACGTAAAATTTACCAACAGCAAGGATCCCAAACAGGATTTTGAAACTTCTTTTTCCCAGTTCGCCGATTACGACAGCAAACAAACGCTGACTTCTGTTGAAACGGGCCTGATCAAAACCATCAATGAAAAGCTGGTGGATGATATTTTCAACAAAGCCGTTGTGAACTGGTAACCATGAAGCAGGAACAATTCATACGGCTGACGGCGGGTCCCTTTCCAGCAGATGACCGGCTCACCTTGCAGCTACAGGACGTGGTGGAACAGTTTCCCTATTTCCAGACAGCCCGCATCCTGTATCTCAAGTGTCTGCAGGAACAAAAAAGCCTGCAATTCGACAACCAGCTGAAAATCACTTCGGCCTATGCCTGTGACCGCAGGAGGCTAAAAGACTATATTCTGCAACCTTTTCCGGCTGATGATCACGGAGTTTTGACGGATACCGGCACTGCGGGTCATTTAACCGAATCCGCTTCCCGGCCTGCAGCAAGCACTTCCTTTGAAACGGTTCAGGCCGATTCCTTTGCGGAAGAAAACAGATTCGTTTCCGGTTTTACGGAGGAAATAGCCGATATTCAGGAAATCCAGTTACCCGAGGAAGCCGCGGAACAGGAAAAATTGCCGGAAAAAACGGAAGAATTCCTGCCACCGGCTGTGGATACCGTTCCGGAAACTGACATTTCAGGTACGGCGCCTGAACATGCTGCAACAGGTCCTTCTACCATGACTCCCGTCGAAATACTGGAGCAAAGACTGAAAGAATTGCAGGTTCAGACACCGGTTCCCGGGGATGAAGTCAGGCCTTCCGCAGAACAGGAGCTTGTTCCGGAAATCACCCAATCACCATCCGAATCCAGTCAAGAGGTTGTACTGGAAATTCCGGCACCTGAACTGATGACGGATATCCGGGTGGGCATTGAAGAACAACGCATTTTACAGGATTTAGCCCATCGACCGGAAGTTACTGACGTCAGTGAAAAGGTTGTGGAGGCAACATCACCAGTCCTGCCATCCCATGAGGCTCTTGAAAAAACGGATGCCGTTGCGGAGATTCCGGAATCCCCGGTAACGGGAAAGGATGGCAAATTCACCTTCCTGGAGTGGATCAGCCGGTTTTCAGGAGGCATGGGGCAACCACCGGTCAGGGGTGTCCCGTCCTCAACAGCGGGCCAAGCGGAAAGCGGTCCGGGCCAGGCAGCAACCATAAGGGAACCTGAACCCGAAACCCTGATTAACCGGTTCATCCAGGCAGAGCCCCGGATTGAACCCGGGAAAACCAGGTTTTATTCCCCGGCCAACATGGCCAGGAACAGCGTTAAGGAGCATGCGGACACGGTATCGGAAACCCTGGCCAAAATCTATCTGGCCCAGGGAAATGTATTAAAGGCCATACAAGCCTATCAGAATTTAAGTTTGATTTTCCCCGAAAAAAGTGTTTACTTTGCAGCCCAAATTGAAAAAATCAAAACCGATCATCCGAAGGCTGAATAACAAAGTCTTCCAAACCTATCCAGCAATATGTATACAGCCGTCACTATTTTCCTGATACTCGTCAGTGCTTTACTTGGTTTTGTCGTCCTGGTTCAGAATTCCAAAGGAGGTGGCCTGGCCGCTGGTTTCAGCGGTTCCACCCAGGTAATGGGTGTACGCAAGACCACCGATTTCCTGGAGAAATTCACCTGGGGACTTGTCATCTCCCTGTTTGTACTGAGCCTGGTTGGCAGTTTTGTACTGCCTAAAAATGAAACCACACAGGCCTCTTCAGCCATACAGGAACAAATCGACAATGCCGCCCTGCCTTCTGCAGGCGCTCCTGTCCCACCGCCTGCACAACCGGGTCAACCTGCTCAACAGCAGCCACAGCAGTGATTCTTTACTGGTATGTGCTAACCTCCATTCGTGGTCAGTCATCCGGGTGTCAGCATGTCGATCCGTGTGACAAAATTGAAGCCGTCGGACCGGGGTGGCAGTAAATTTGTCATAAAAAAACTGACAAATCCGGGGTGGCACAATAAGTGCTGGGCGCGATCCGAATTCATTTTTTACTCATTAAATCCTCATTCTCTAACACTATTAAATATAACTAACATGAGCAAACCAAGTATTAAACCAATTGCAGGCACCCAGAACAGGGTTGTTGTGGAACCAGCAGCAGCAGAAGAAAAAACCGCCAGCGGAATTATTATTCCCGATACGGCGAAAGAAAAACCCCAGCAGGGAAAAGTGATCTCCATCAGTGATGTGGATGATAAAGGAAACAAGCCCAGTGTAAAAGTGGGCGACAATGTTTTATACGGTAAATATTCCGGAACCGAAATCACGGTAGGCGGTCACGAATACCTGATTATGCGTGAATCGGACATTTTCGCAGTCATATAATACTACCGTTTTTTAATCAAGAAATTTTATAACAATCGTTAACAACTAATCAAAATAAAATCATCAAAGACTATGGCAAAAGATATCAGTTTTAACCTCGAAGCGCGTGATGCTTTAAAAAGAGGAGTAGATGCATTGGCCAATGCAGTAAAAGTAACCTTAGGCCCAAAAGGAAGAAATGTAATCATTGATAAAAAATTTGGTTCTCCCGTGATTACCAAAGACGGTGTAACCGTCGCAAAGGAGATTGAACTGAAAAACCCGGTTGAAAACATGGGTGCGCAGATGCTGAAGGAAGTAGCCTCCAAGACAGCCGATGTAGCCGGTGACGGAACCACCACAGCGACCGTTCTTGCCCAGGCTATTGTAACTGCCGGTTTGAAAAACGTAGCGGCAGGCGCCAACCCGATGGACCTGAAGCGTGGCATTGACAAAGCCGTTACCGCGGTTGTTGCGAGCCTGAAGAAAATGTCGAAATCAGTTGGTGACGACAATAAGAAAATTGAGCAGGTGGCCACCATCTCTGCGAACAACGACAGCGAGATCGGCAAACTGATTGCCCAGGCCATGCAGAAAGTAAAAAAAGAAGGCGTGATAACGGTAGAGGAAGCCAAAGGCACCGATACCACTGTTGAAGTGGTGGAAGGTATGCAGTTTGACCGTGGCTACATCTCCCCTTACTTTGTAACGAATGCCGATAAAATGGAGACCGTCCTGGAAAACCCATACATTCTATTATATGATAAGAAGGTTTCCAATATGAAAGAACTGCTTCCGATTCTCGAGAAGGAAGTTCAGACCGGCCGCCCCTTACTGATCATTTCAGAAGATGTGGACGGAGAAGCTTTGGCTACCCTGGTAGTGAACAAGATCCGCGGTTCATTGAAAATTGCCGCAGTTAAATCTCCGGGCTTTGGCGACCGCCGGAAGGCCATGATGGAAGACATTGCCATCCTGACCGGCGGCACATTGATCTCCGAAGAAAGAGGTTTCAAACTGGAGAATGCCGACCTTTCCTTCCTCGGTTCTGCTGAAAAAGTAACCATCGACAAAGACAATACGACCATTGTTAATGGCGCCGGCAAAAAAGCCGATATCACGGCCCGTGTTCACCAGATCAAGGCACAGATTGAAACCACCACCTCCGACTACGATAAGGAAAAACTGCAGGAGCGGCTGGCCAAATTAGCCGGTGGTGTAGCCGTTCTTTATGTTGGCGCTGCTACGGAAGTGGAAATGAAAGAAAAGAAGGACCGTGTGGATGATGCTTTACATGCCACCCGTGCCGCCGTTGAAGAAGGTATCGTTCCGGGAGGTGGTGTCGCATACATCCGCGCCATTGCCAGCATTGAAAAACTTAACGGGGCCAATGAAGATGAAACAACCGGAATTGCCATCATCAAGCGCGCCCTGGAAGAGCCTCTCCGCCAGATCGTGATTAACTCCGGCAACGAAGGTTCCATCGTGGTTCAGAAAGTACGCGAAGGCAAAGACGATTTTGGTTTCAATGCCCGCACCGATGTATATGAAAACTTACATGCAGCCGGTGTTATCGACCCGACCAAGGTAACCCGTGTGGCGCTTGAAAATGCCGCTTCCATAGCAGGCATGTTGCTGACCACGGAATGTGTACTGGCTGACATAAAAGAAGACAAAGCTCCCGCCATGCCTCCCGGAATGGGCGGAATGGACGGAATGATGTAAGATCAGCCGGCCGAATAATTAAATCCCCATCCGCCTTCAGGCGGATGGGGATTTTCTTTGTCTGATACGGGCAGCCATCCTCGTCCGGCATCCGGCCGTTTAATAGAATGAATCCGATTGGCTTCACCCCAAACCGGAGGATTTTTTTGCCGTCAACGTCATGAAAAACCGCTGGCAATCAAGGGTATGAACCCCCAGGGCAAGCCCTGGATCCCGATTCCGCTGCAGGCAGCAGCGTATTGAACCCATCCCGATTCGCTTCGCGACCGGGATTCATTCGACTACGACTTT
>CAYWHE010000138.1:0-11044 GCA_964458125.1 uncultured Flavobacteriaceae bacterium
GGTGCCAACCATGCTTTGCCAGGATCATGAACAAATCATTAAAGGTTTCATGGGACAGACCACCTCGTTTAATAAATCCCTGATTAAAACCGATGTCCTCATCATGGGTGAAAACAAAGCCGCCAATGAGGCCAAATACATACATGGAGAATTTGGAAAAGGAACCTGGACCTTTTACGGAGGTCATGATCCGGAAGATTACCAGCACATGGTCGGTGACCCGCCCACTGATCTTAACCTTCATCCCAATTCTCCCGGCTACAGGCTTATTCTGAATAATATACTTTTTCCTGCAGCCAAAAAGAAAAAACAAAAAACCTGATTCATTTTTATAGGGTTACCACCAGCCCGTCATAGGAACATTGGATAAAATCAGGTAATTCTGCATTGACTATTTCGTGCTTCCCTAATTGATGGCTGATGTGAATCAGGTATCCCTTTTCGGGTTTCAATTCTTTCAATAGCCAGACTGCCTCATCCAGCGTAAAATGCGAGACATGTGGTTCCTTTCGCAGGGCATTGATAACCACAACCCTGGATCCCCTGATTTTTTTCTTTTCCTGGTCTGAAATAAAATTCGCATCCGTGATGTAGGTAAAATCCCTGCAACGGAAACCAAGTACGGGCAAATGATAATGAAGCAATTCAATGGGCAGAAAATCCAGGGTCCCGATTTTGAAAGGAGTTTCCCCGATTGTGTGGAGGTTAATTTGCGGTATACCCGGGTAATTGGAGCCGTCAAAAATATACGGGTATTCCCGGTGAAGGGCAAGTTGGACGCGGTGGGCAGCGTAAACATCAACCTTTTTTCCGTTGATATAATTAAAGGCCCTGATATCATCCATACCTGCAATATGGTCTTTATGTTCGTGCGTGAAAAGAAGTCCGTCAATATGCAGGACCCCGGAGCGCAACATCTGCTGCCTGAAATCGGGTCCTGAATCAATCACGACAGTGGTCTGACCATCTTCAATCATCACCGATGACCGCAGCCTCTTATCCCGGGGATCGGTTGACAGGCAAACAGGACACTGGCAGGCAATGACCGGGACACCCTGGGAGGTGCCTGTACCTAAAAAAGTGATTTGCAAAGCGACTTGTTTTGTCTTGCAAAAATACGCGAAATTGGCAGACACCAGCCGGGAATCCTCATGATGCCATCAGAAGGGATATCCGATTCCAAGGTTGAAAGTAACCGTTTTTATCTGCGGATTACGAAGCACCAGGCGATCACCGGGAGGCAGGGAAGGGTTTTTAAAAGGTACCCCGGCATCCAGCCTGATGATGAAAAAAGTAAAGTTAAGCCTGGCTCCAAGCCCGCCGCCGATGGCAAATTCATTGATAAACTTTTGTGTCTGGAATTGCCCGCCCGGACGGTTGATATCATCCTTGAGCAACCAGATATTACCGGCATCAATAAAAGCAGCACCCTGCAGGATCTTGAATATGTCAAAACGGAATTCAACATTGGCGTTGAGTTTAATCTCACCTGTTTGTTCAAAACGCTGGGCGTTATTATAAGCCCCCGGGCCAACCGTCCTTGCACGGAATGCACGCAGATCATTTGATCCTCCTGCATAAAAGGCTTTCTCAAATGGCAAGGCAAAACTGTTCAGGTAGGGAATGCCGATTCCCGCTGCAGCCCGGTAAACCATTGTGTTGTTCTGGTTGATGACCTGGTAAAAACGAAATTCAAGATCGGGTTTGAAATACTGGGCATACCGGGTGTTGAGAAGTGTAAAACTATTGTCATCCTGTGGTTTGCTGCTCAACAAATGGTTGAAAACCCAGATGCTGTTACCGGCAAACTCCAGGTTTGAACGGAAATAAAAAAAATTGTTCAGCGTTTTCCTGTTTTGGGTATTGAGTATATAAGTCCACCGTCCATCCGTAATCAGGTGATCGGCATAGGCGTAATTCAGGTAAGCATCATTAAGTGCCTCCAGCTTTGATTTAAAAGCGCTGTTTAATCTCACATTGACAAAATTGATTTCAGCCGGATATATATAATGATGCTTGGTTTCGGATTCCTGGAAGGACCATAGAATGGAAAAATTGGCTATAGTCCTTTTAAATTCCGGTCTTTGCTGAAGATCGTAGTTGGCTGTCAGGGTGGTGTTTTCATTTGAATAGGGGGACTCATGCCTGAGCCGCTTTGGCAAAATGGTGCGCGGTATCAGGAGTTTCGGAAAACTCAGGTTGACCTCCGGTCCTATTTCAAAGGTATTGAAAAAAGGGAGCCTGGATGAAGATTCAAGTGTATCCGAAAAACTCTGAGAAGACTCCAGTGCACCCTTCAGTTTGATTTCCAGCAATTCGGCGCCTTTCATAAAATTTTTATTGCGATAGGCAATATTGCCCGCAACTCCAAGGGCACCACCATTATGGGTACCTTCTAATTCTTCGCGGTGTTCCTGTTTGGGACTTGGCGTGAGGAAGATAAAACAATTTAAGCGTGGGTTAAGCTGAATGGAATCATCCCTTACCGGTTCAAACTTGATATTGATAAATTTAAACACATTTAAGCTGCCAAGCATTTTATAACTGTTCTCCAGGTTTCTCAACTGAAATAATTCACCGGGACGCAATAGAAGATGGTGGCGGATGGTTTCCGTGTTGAATCTACGCTTTGGATCCGATGAAACAAAATAATAGCCCTTGTAGCGTATGGTATCTTCGGGTAACCGTGTAGAAATCAATAATGGATTGTAATCGGTTTGTATGTATATATCCTGCAGGTGGTAGCGCTGGTGATCCGACGGGAAAATATGTTTGGCCGAGTCTGCATTGTTTTCATTGACCCGGCTGACAATCATTTTAAGCCTGACCTGGTTGTTTCCTAATGAAGTGTCTGCATTAAAACGGATATAAGCCTGATTGAAATAATAATAGCCTTCATTTTTCAGATTTATGGTGGTACGGTCACGTTCCTGCTGTATGACCGTGGCATCAAAAATCATCCCGGGTCGGATCGGTGAATTGGCGCTATCCCGGTTTAGCAACCGGGCGATTTGAGGGTCGTATGTTTCCACCCCGTAATTCGTAATAACATAGGGCAACCCGGACCGGATCGTGTAGAACACATTGGCCTTTTTGGCATTTTTGAAAACAGTGGTATCGGTTACCACCGCATTGAAATAGCCGCTGTTAAACATAAACTGCCTGATCTGGTCGGTAGACTTCCGTGTCAGCAAAGGATCCATCAGTACGGGTTTCTCTCCTATGGTATTTTTAACCCAGTTTCTGAATTTTGACGAATCATTTTCACGGTCGGCTAACGTATATACCCCGAGGTGAAACCTGAAAACGCCCAGTATCCGCCGGTTTGACTTTTGTTTCAGGATGGATCTGATACCCTCCTTCAATTCAGGCTGGTCACATTTTATTACATTTTTATTCAGCAGCACCTCTCCTTCTTTGAGCCTCCGTATCGGGCTGCAGGAAAAAATGCCGGTGAGCAAAACCGAGCATAATGCCAGAGGAAGAACCCTTTTCAAATTAATTATGCCGTTAGATGCGGTAAAAATAGGATAAACATTTTACTTTGCAGAAAGCAAATCAATCCTGCACAGTTGTGCTGTCCAAAAATAAAATCAGCCTGATCCGCTCACTCGATTCAAAAAGGGGAAGGGAGAAAACCGGGCTTTTTATTGCCGAGGGGGAGAAGATTTGCCTTGAGCTGATGAACAGCCATTACCGGGTGCATTCTCTTTTCTATACCCTGGAGTGGCTTCAGCTTAACAGGAAAGTGTTGGATCTGGCGGACCCGGGCATGGAGCGAATTGAACTCACTTCCGGGGAGTTGAAAAAAATCAGCCTCCTGTCCACACCAAACCAGGTTCTGGCCTTGGTTTTCCAGCAACAAAAATCCTTTTCATTGGAGGAACTTTCCAGGGGTCCGGCTTTGCTGCTGGATCAGATCCAGGATCCCGGTAACCTGGGCACAATCATCCGTACCGCAGACTGGTTTGGGTTCCGGCAACTGGTGGTTTCACCAGGTACAGTGGACTGGTATCATCCCAAGGTGATACAGGCTTCCATGGGGTCGGTTTTCAGGGTACATTGCTGGAAAAAGGATCTCCCGGAGGTTTTACTTGAAAACCGAAACAGCCATCACCGGCCCGTTTTGGCCTGTATGTTAAACGGAAATAATATTTTTAAGGAAACACTGCCTGAAAATGGTTTCTATTTGTTCGGGAATGAAGCTGTTGGGGTTAGCTCCGGTTTAAAATCGTTAAGCGACAGATTAATTACGATTCCCGCTCAGCCTGCAGAGGCTGACATGCAGCCAGCTGATTCATTGAATGTTGCCGTTGCAGCCGCCATCGTGATGGCGGAATGTTGCCGGCAAAACAGCCTTTAACTTAATTTTTTTGCCTTGTTCCTGTTGTTTTGCATGTCGTAATATTGTTGAATGACAATGCTGGCGAAGGCAGCAACCAGGATAATGACAGAGAGTACCATGTTTTTTTGTTTTTTTGTATGAAACAAAAATAAACCCTGCCCCCGAGTGGTTATTGGTGTTTTTTGGTAAGCTTTTGGCTCCATTGGGGTTAAATCCTCTTTTTCTGTGGCGAGTTTTTAAAAATTTAACCGCTAAAACAGTACAGGATTTACCATTCAGACAGGCCCTTCATCCAGATATCAAACGACAGTTCTGCCTGTAAATGAAGCATTTGTAAACCATTTTGAATTTGACAACCCCTTTCTTCACCTTTCCTTAAAAAGACCGTTTTTATGGGATTATAAACCATATCAAAAAGGTAATGGCTTTCATTGAGCAGGTTGTAGGGTATATCCGGGAAGGTTTGGGTTTCAGGGAACATACCCAATGGGGTAGCATTTATCAGCAATTGGTGGCTGTCCAGTATGCGCTGGTCGATATCCCGGTAGGTTAAATGTTCCGGCTGTCCTTTCTTCCGGCTGACCATTTGATAGGATAACCTGAGTGTCCTCATTACGTATGCTGCAGCCAGGGCTGCACCCCCGGTTCCGAAAATCAGCGCATTTAACTTTTTTTCTCCAATAAAGGATATAAGGGAAGTTCTAAAACCACCTGCATCGGTATTATATCCTTTCAGTATTCTCCGGTCCGGCTCTTTCCTGATGAATACGGTATTCACCGCACCTGCTTCCCTGGCTTCTTCATCCATTTCCTGTAAATAGGGGATAATGGCCTTTTTATACGGTATGGTGACATTAAATCCATCCAGATCCGGATGATGGTTTAACAACGCATTCAACTCCGCGATACGTTCAATTGGAAAAAGGGTGTAAACAAACCCGGCCCTGCCTTCCGTTTCAAATTTTTTCGTGAAATAAACCGAAGAATAAGAATGGGTTAAAGGATATCCGATCAGTCCGAAAAAGGGCATCAGGTGGGGCGCTGCCTGCCCCGGATAAATCCAATGACCATCGGGAGCAGTGAAATCAGTATAATTCCGAATATGACCATTTCAAAGTTCTTTTTTACAAATTCCAGGTTGCCAAAATAAAATCCAGCCAGTGTGAGTGAAGAAACCCATAAAATACCTCCTGAAATGCAGAATAAGATATAACGCGTGTATTTCATGGTCCCTACTCCGGCTACGAATGGCGCAAATGTCCTGACAATGGGAACGAACCGTGCATAAATAATGGTTTTTCCTCCATGTTTTTCATAAAAGGCATGCGTTTTATCCAGGTATTCCCGCTTCAGTATTTTTTTCAGGAACTTGATGTCAAATAAACGATGGCCGATATACTTTCCAATAAAATAATTGGTGTTGTCCCCGAGGATGGCGGAAAAAAACAGGAGCGGAATGAGAACCCAGATATCTAATATCCCGGTTTTTGCTGTAATGGCACCGGCCGCAAATAAAAGTGAATCACCCGGCAGGAATGGAGTGGCCACCAGTCCGGTTTCACAAAAGATAATCAGGCATAAAATAAAATAAGTCAGCGTCTGGTATTCGTACATGATATTCTCCAAATGAACATCGAGGTGCAGAATAAAATCCAGGAATTGCTTAAAGAGATCAATCATAGAGGCTAACAGGCTCCTGTTAAGGATTTAGTTGATTAGTAGGTGGGCAGTGAGGGGTCTATCTCCCTGGCATAAGCCAGTATTCCGCCTTTCAAATTAAAAAGATTGTTGAAGTTTCCGGTTTTTTCCAGTTGGTTGATGACGGCAGCACTCCTGGCCCCGCTGCGGCAATGAATGATGACAGGTTTGTCGCGTGAAATTTTATCGGAATGCTCCATCAGGCTTCCCATTGGAATTAATTCTCCGCCCAGGTTTGCAATATCATATTCATAGCTTTCCCGGACATCAATCAACTGAAAATCCTCGCCTGAATCAAGCATCTGTTTGAATTCAGCGACAGTTTTTTCCTTCATGCGACAGGCTGCGCTTTTACCTGTTTTTCAACCGGTTCCGATTTTCCATTTTCCAGAAACTGGAAAAAAGTATCGCTGCGTAATCCGATACGCA
Organism: uncultured Flavobacteriaceae bacterium; assembly: GCA_964458125.1. GTDB lineage: Bacteria > Bacteroidota > Bacteroidia > AKYH767-A > OLB10 > CAYWHE01. Next base: position 6,473 of record CAYWHE010000138.1, read on the forward strand.
GGGACTCCAGAGCAATAATTTCATTCGGTGCAATATTTCCGAGGTTTACATTGCAGCCGAAATGCTTGATAAAATAAGCCTGTTGCGATTTCTGTGGTGCTTCCCAGATAATGTTATCCGGGTCGACTCTGGAACTTATTTTATTTATCAACATCACATGGGCCTTGCCATTCGGGCGGTAAATTCCGACTGTTCCGCTTTCCCGTGCTTCGGCAATCACTTTCCAGGCTCCCGCTTCCAGTTCCATTAACATCATTTCAATCCAGTGATTGGGCCTGATGATAATTCCTTCCTCCTTCGAACCCACTTCTGAAATGACGGTCACTTCTTTAGCCAGTTTCCGGATATAATTGCATTTTTCCTGGTGAGGGATGCTGATCGATCCGTCAGAAACTTCCGCATGGGTAAGTTTAAACTTATTTAATAAACGCAGGTAATCATCAAACTGCCCCCTGATGATAAAAGCCTCCAAAAGAGTACCTCCCAGGTAAACGGGGATTTTTACCTCCCTGAATACGGCTAATTTTCTTTCCAGGTTCGGAGTAATCATGGCGCTGCCAAACCCTAACTTCACCAGGTCAATCATTTCGCTTCCGATTTCAACGAGGTCCTCGGATTCCCTGATGCTTAGACCCTTGTCCATAACCATGGTCAAACCTGTGGACCTTTTCCCATGGGTTCGTTTGGGAATTTTTTTAATAGGAAAATTCATTATTTCTTCCGTTTCAATTCAATTAACTGTAAAATTTCCGGATTGCTCTCCAGTGTCGGGTTTAATTCGAAAAGCAAAGGAAAAGATTCATAGTCCTTTTCAAGGGCCTTTTCCATCTGAACCAGGGCTTCTTTTATTTCACCATTCTGGTACAGGTAACTGACCAGCCGAAGGTACATTTCGATATTATCAGGATGATTTTTAACACCCACCGCAATCAGTTCGATGGCTTCTTCCGTACGGACGCTGTCTACCAGGAAATCGGCATAAGTAAACCAAATTTCAGGATTTTCAGGAGTGAATTCCATAACCCGGATGTAGCATTTTTCAGCTTCCTCCAGGTTATTGAGTTCAAATTCGCAATCCCCAAGTGTAAACCAGTATTCACCGTTATTGGTATCGTATTCCAGTGCTTTTTTCAAATAATGAATCGCTTCAAACCATTTTTGCTGTGATTCAAGCGTGGTGGCAATGCCATACCAGGCCTGGGCCATTTCACCATTGACCTTCACCGCTTTTTTATAATAACCCCTGGCTTCCTCCGGGAGATCCATGTTTTCATAACATTCTCCGATGTTGTAAAACAAAACAGCATCCGGTGTACTGTAATTCAGGGTGGCCTTATAGCTTTGTATAGCTTCCTCGAAACGGTCCAGCATGGCCAGTGCATTTCCTTGTTCCACCAGTGCAGGAACATAATCTTCCTGGATGATCAGGGCATAATCAAATGCTTCCAGCGCATGCTCGAATAACCCCAGCCGCGCATAAATGTCGCCCAGGTTAAACCAGGCCAGGTAAGAATATGGTTTGCGGTCAATCAGCTGTTTAAAAAACTGAATGCCGTCTTCCATCATTCCGGCAAAACCATAAGAAATGGAAAGTTCTTCATAGGCCAGTTCAAAATCCGGATTCTCCAGGATACACTTTTTCAGGTATTTGACGGCTCCGGTGTAATCAAGACGATTCTGGCAGACCAGGGCAATATTGAAATACAATTCATCACGGATATCGGAATACGAAAGCGCTTCCTGGTAATTGGCGATGGCTTTGTCAAATTCCTGGAGATTATTGTATATATTGCCGCGGATAATAAAAATATCCGGATCAAAAGGCTGGATCTTTTCAACTCTTTCCAGCGTATGCAGAGCTTCGTGTTCCTTTCCGCAAATGGTATATAAATGAGCTTGTTTCAGTAAAATGTTAACCGACCTCGGATGAAGGGTAATGGCATGATTAATAACTTCCAGTGCGCGGGTTTTATCATTCTGATCAATATAATAATCAATAATTTTTAAAAGGGCATCCACATCGAAAAAATAATGATCCCTGTTCTGGAGCATCTCTTCAAATCGCCTGACGGAATGTTTAAGTGTTTCATTTTGCTCTTCAGTGTTTTCGAATTCCTCTTCTTCCATATCGCTTCAATACAAATTAGGTATGATTACAAATGTAAAAAAAAAGACCGAAGTTCCCTATCATTGTTTAAACTTCTTTTCTACTGTTTTAGGAATGAATTACTTATAAAATTAATTAACAACTCATCCAGGGATTGCAATAATTTTTTCCCTGTTTTTTTTAAACCAGGTTTTGCCGGCCGGTTATAATCCTCAGCTGCCGGTTGGCGAGATCAAATACCCGTCATATCCTTAACCATTCAATCCTTGCAACACACCCCGGATAATTCCTGTTTTCAGGCAGGCTATCATTGGGTTGAAAGGCCTGCAGGAATGAAACCTGGGATCAAAGTCCAACACTATTTTTTAAGAAGCCGGTAAATGGATTCCTGAATGTCTGTCCTAATATTCATGTTGGCTAACCTGTTATTGGATGCTGAAGGATAAACGCGATTAGAGAGAAAGATAAAAACCAGGCTGTTGTCCGGATCGGCCCAGGCGCATGTTCCTGTAAATCCAGTGTGTCCGAAGGAAGTTAAGGGAGCACTGTGGGCAGTCGGGCCGTTTTTATACGGATCATATTCCGGCTTGTCAAAAATAAGTCCCCTCCTGTTTGCATTCAATGGATACTGCCGCCTGGTAAATAAATCTATGGTTTCTTTTTTAAGAAATCGCTGATCACCATAGGTTCCGCCATTCAACAGGAGTTGCATCACGATGGCCAGGCTGGCCGCATTTGAAAAAACCCCTGCATGGCCCGCAACACCACCCATCATGGCCGCAGCCGGATCATGCACATCGCCCCATAAAAGCTGATGGCGGAAAACCGTATCCAGTTCGGTCGGAATAATTTCGGATTTACTGAATTTAAGAAGCGGCCGAAAGGTGAGTCTTTGAAGTCCTAAGGGCTGATAAAAATTTTGGTAAACGTATTCATCCAGGCCGGTATGTGTAAGCTTTTCAATAATTTTTTGAAGGATGATCAGGTCCAGGTCTGAATAAAGGTATGTGCCCCGTTCCTTTAAATTACTTTCGATAATGGTTTTCCATATTTTTTCAGGATAATCATTTTTAATGTACATGCTGTCCGCTACCCGGATCGAATAGTTGATATCCGGTTCAGGATGATAGATATCGTAAACGGGTTTTCCGTTTTTAAGCGTGGTTTCATAAAATGGAATCCAGGCCTGCATACCGCCCTGGTGAGCCAATAATTCACGGATGGTCAGGTCCTTTTTATCGGTTTTTTTCAGCTCCGGAAGGTATCGGCTTGCTTTCTTATCCGGATCCAGCATGTCTTTTTCAACAAGCATCATGGCTGCAAGCGCTGTGGCGGCAATCTTGGTTACGGATGCAATGTCATAAAGATCCGTGTTGGCAACCCGGTTCAGGCTGTCATAGGTGTGAAACCCAAATGATTTTTCATAAATAACTTTTCCATGACTGGCAATCAGTACCTGGCAGCCGGGATAAGCGCCCGACCGGATCCCTGATACAGCAAGGCTGTCAATCCGGTTCAATTGTTCAAAACTCAGGCCGGCTTCCTGGGGAAGGGTAAACTTTAGTCTTGACGGTTTATGTGGATATTCCAGCCCATCACCCCTGTTGAAATACTGGGATGGCGTCACCGGAAGTTTCCCCGAAGGATCGATTCCGCCAAACAACACCTGTGCTGCCTGCACCTGCGGCAGGTAGGTGTCTTCATAACTCAGCAGCAGGGCTTCACAACGTTCGGCATCATTAATTTTACCCAGGACATAGGCATTGCCGAAAACAACCAGAATAACCTTGCTTTTTTCATTCAGTAACCTGATGATAGCTGACATCTGTGGAGTGATGTTGAAATTGCGCGTTGCATTCGTGCTCGTGTTGTGTATGCTCACAATAACCTGGCTAAATCCTCTCAGTTTCACGGCCATCTCCTTCAGGGTTTTTTCATCCGCATCTTTACTCATCTGAAAAACCGAAACAGGTGCATAGGCACTCAGCGTTTGCTGGAAAGTATTGTTCAGGCTGTCGTTGATGACCAGGGAGGCTCGTTTTTGTCCGGATGGATTTTGAAGGGGAAGGACGCTGTTTTTATTCACCAGCAAGGTATGTGAACCTTCATAAAGCCGGAAATTCAGCCAGGACGCCTCCTCGTTATTAAGTTCGGCGTACAGGTGCTCGGTCTCTAAAGGCTTCCATTGGTTCAGTCCGGTCCAGTGTTTGACCTGCAGGATTTTTTTTATGCGGTTATTGAAAACGGAGGTATCCAGTTCACAATTTTGAATGGCCAGGTGAATCAGGTAAGCCGCCAGGGGGACATTTTCCGTATTCAGTAAAACATCATTTCCGGCCTGCAAGGCCCGGATTTCAAGCTGACCAGGATTTTGATAGGCACTGACTCCTTTCATATTCAATGCATCTGTAAAAACCAGCCCCTTATAACCAAGATTCCGTTGCAGCAATCCGGTGACGATTTTT
>CAYWHE010000139.1:0-10925 GCA_964458125.1 uncultured Flavobacteriaceae bacterium
TTTCCCGTCTGAAATAACGGTCATTCCTTTTTTGCCGGGCGCCCAAATACGGTCTCCGGAATCAATATAAAACCGGGACGCGAGGTACCTGTTTTGTGGATTCCACTTTTTTCCGTCGAAATATCCAAAGTTTCCGTTGATATAAACCCACAAATTTCCCCTGCTGTCGAAAGCAGCATGTCTTTTCTGATAATCGGGAGGCGCAGATGTTTCTTCCTTGTCATATTTATAGCTCCTCCATTCCGTTCCGTCAAAAACACAGATTCCAAGTGTTCCGACAGCCATTATACCACCGTCCTTTGTTTCATTAACAGAAAAAAACAGGTTGTGCGGTATTTTCACGCCCTGCTTTTCCTTATAAACCGTGAATTCTTTTCCATCAAATTTTTTAATTTTATTCTCCAGGAATAGCCAGCTGTTTCTTTTGCTGTCCTGCCAGATGATGTGGCCCAGGTTTAATATAAATCCCGACATGGCTGTAAGATCGTGAAACCTTCCGTCATAAAAAGAAAATACCCCGCCGTTTTCAGCATAAAACTGAATTTGTCCGTCAGCCGCTTCTGCGATTTTATTCACAAACTTATAGATGGGTTTCGTCTCGGTTTCATTCAGGTTGGTCATTTTTTCATTTTCAAAAACACTTATTCCGCTGGGATGAAGCAATGAGTTTATTCCGGGCAACGACCCGCTGCAGGAAAACCATATTCTGCCTTTCGAATCCTCGAATATGGTACGGATGTTTGCTGCATTAAAAAAGCCCTCCTTTCTGGTGTATTGCTTCCATTTCTTCCCGTTAAACATGGAAACTCCCCCGTCGGTAATTCTTGAAATGAGTGCCGCATCCACAATGGTCTGAACTCCAGGCCCTGAATAATATCCCTTTGACGGACCTTCATCATGCCCGATCCAGATATTTCCCTTTCTATCGGTATAGGTGCAGGAAATATGATTGTTGACAAGTCCATTTGATTCATTATAAAAGGAAAACCCTGTATCGGAATACATGCGGATACCATCGGTGCAAATAAACCAAACCGACTTCTTTGAATCCTGGAAAACCCATTTAACCCCCGTTTTCCTGTCCATGGAATCCGCGAACAGGTGCCAGGTACCTGAAGGGAGTTTATGATTGTCCGATGCCGTTTCAACAAATTGCTGTGCGTGCAAGGGCAAGCTAAGTGCAATCATGCAAATAGGAAGAAATCTGATGGCAGGAATAATTTGCAGCGAATGGATGATACGGCTGAAGACATGACAATAAATCATAGGCGGAATTGGCAAATGGGCAGTTGTTTATCAGATACTGGTGAAACGGTTTCGGGTTTTGAAGTATTTCCATTAGCAGGCAATCTCCTGATGGCAATTAAGCTATTGTATTGGCACATGGTTGATCATTATGCTGGCATTGGGAAACAGGCCCTTTAACTTCGAAATTTCTGCTTCATCAAAATATACTTCGCCAATTTCGAGGGTTTGCAGGCTTTTCAGACTTCCCATATTAAACGGCAACGTTTTAACTGCCTGACTGTGATCGAAATAAATACGGAGGGATTCAAGGTTCGGAAAAACCGACAGGTTGAGTCCGGTGATTATACCGCCGTTAATAATAGTGACATCCCTGACTGTTGTGGAGCCTGAAAGATCGGTGAGGTTCATCTTCTGATCCGAAATCCCCAGGATAACCAGCTTACGCAGGTCCTGAATTTCATGCAACCGGTTAATCTCCTTGAGGTTTTCCCTGTCACGAAGGTACAACTCTTTATCCTTCATTTCACTTTTCAGGGCTTCTTCTACGGTACCGCATTTCACCTTTTCTTTTTCTTTACGTGCACGGGCTTCCTTTTTATCGTAATCAAAAATGTAAATTTTCAGGTTCCCAGACGGGTAACATTTTTCGAGCGAATCTTTGGTTTGAAGCGGCATTGGACCAGCGATTGAAATATCCCGGCCTGAAGGAAATGAACAGATCAGGTCCGTCCAGGGTAAGGAAGTCTCACTGAATATTAGTAGTCTCTTTAATTGGCCAGCCTTACACAGATCGGCCGGCAATGCGTCTCCTTTGTAAAGGAAAACCGAAAAACTTTCCAGGTTCGGGAACTTCGTTAGGGAGTCCGGAATGCCGCTTTTACGATCAGCGCTCAGGATTTTAACTTTTTCCGGTTCGGCAAGTGCATCTTTCAGGGATTTATACTGTCCTTCGGTTTTGTCATCTTTTTTTACGGATTTCTGTCCTGCTGCAGTCAATCCGATCAGGATGAATGAAGAAATGAAAATGAGGTTTTTCATGCTGATTTTGTTTTATGGGTTCGCTACTGTATTTGTTAAATTTTAACTTATTGATTACTCATCTTTTTCAAACTCATCCCGGCTGATCTGCTCTCCATCCATGGGATTGGAGGCCGCTGATTCATTGATGGAATAGGTGATGGTGAGAATGGAGTAGCCTCCGCTTCCCACCAACACACGGAAGGGATCACCCTTTTTATAAAGTATCTCCTTACCCGAAAGAACTGCTTTGGTTTTGAGAAAAAATTCTCCTGTGTGTTCAAAATAGCCTGTGGATCTTCCCTGCGGACCTATCTGAAGCAGGGAAAACCTGGCTCCGCTCTTTTTCATAATCTTCACCGTGAGCTGTCGTGATGAATGATTCACCACATGCAACTCGGCCCTCTGGGCTGTCATTCGCAATGCCAGTATCGAAAGCAGGAGGTTAAGCAGAAAAAATTTCTTCATCTGGTCCTGGCTCATCCATGAATGAATGCGTTGAACAATTGTATTTTTTTTCCCGGACTGATACCATGGCTCTGCCCTGCTTTGGGTTAAAACCTCTGATTTGATTGGTGATGCATTCATGCCGTCTGTTGTTTCACCTGGTCCTTCATATTCTTTTGCTTCCTTTCACGTGTGGCCATTATATGCCTTTCTGCTTCAAGAATTATCATCCTGGAGGTGCCCTTCCTGAATCCTTTCCTCTTAAGCTCTTCGAGACAGGCCCCATAAGGTCTTCCCTCTTCTTTCATCCGTTTGATTTCCCGGAACAGTTTCTCTTTCGCTGCTTCCGATGGCGTAGTCTGTTCGTCTTTGTCATGCATTGCCCTTCTGACTTTTATAACAAAGAGGCTCAATATCCAGAAGGAAAGAAAAACCAATACCTGTTTCCATATAAATTCTTCCATGGCCATTGCTTAAATAACTGTATCTTCATCAAGGCTCTCCTTCTGCTGCATATGATTCTGCAGTACGCCCAGAATGTAATGCTTTTCCGAGATGGCAGCGGGAATGGAAATTTTTTCTCCTTCAGACCGGTGTATGAAAATGAAGGGACTGAATCCGGCGGCAGTCTTTCCTTCTACATCGGTCATTTCTTCCCAGCGGACGAATTCCTTTCCGGCCCATACACCATCTTCTGCCATACCTACCCTGAAATTATACCACCTGTTGAACTGACTGATTTCGTAAATAAACCAGACCATCAAACCGCCCAAAATCAAGGGTGCCTGGTCGGAAAGTTTCAGGTAGGGATCCTGTGCCGCAAACAGCATCACACCGGCAAAGAATACGGGAACCAGGATGCGGAAAATCAACATGAATCTCATGAACTCCATGATCCTGAATTCTTCGTTTAGGTTTTTATTCTGATTGTTTTTCATGATTATTGTTTTGAATTGTTTTTGCTTCAGTTATTTCACCACGTACCAGTTCCAATGGAATTTCCAGTACACGAAGGGCATTACCGGAAGGTGTTCGCCTATCTGCTCGCCAAGCGGAGAATTGCCGTCCCCATAGTACAGCACACCTGCACCGAGGTTGAAGTTGTAGGAAAATCGCTTATTGGCCAAACGGAACCGCTCCCTGGCCCATCCCAGGCAGAACATGTTTTCCTTGTAATTTTTCAGTATAGTGGCGCCCAGCCGCACGGTTAAGCCGTTACGGATTATTTTCTGATCCAGCGGCTTGTATTTCATGCTGAAAAAAATATCCGCGCCTCCGGCAATCACCGGCGGAACCCTGAAATCCGATTCTTCTTTTTCCGAAATTTGATTTCCGTTGAAGTCATACACCGTGGTTTTTCTGTAAATCAATGATGGCCTTAAAAACACGCCTGTTTCCAGCGCCAGGTACCTGTTTATTCCAACGCGGACAGGAATGCCGATGAGTCCGCCTCCGCCGGTGGCGAAGCCGAGTCCGAGATGTCCCCCGTATTCTGCCATGTTGGGCTTGAAATCCGGTAATTGTTCACGGGTGATCTTTTCCACTTCCTCGTAGCGGTATGAAAAGATACTGCTGTCAGCAGTTTGAATTTTCAGAGATGCCGGAGGTACCTGTTCAATAATCTTTCCCCGGATGACGGATCCGTTTTTAAGGTATACCACATCGCGCAGATTTTGAGCATTCACGTAAAAACCGCCAAACAACAGCAGTAGCAGTAGCATATTTTTTTTCATGGTTTCAGGAATTAGTATGTTTGTACAAGAATTACTTTCTCCAAACATACTCCTTCCGGAAGTCCCTGTGTAGCTAAAATGGCTGAATGGCGGTATGGGGGGTTTAATGACGAAAATCTCCCGGCAGGCGGGGTCAGGAATACCCGGCCCCGGTCAAATCATACGAAGTTCCTTCAGTTTTGAACGAAACTCCTCCTTTTTATATCTGGAAACAGCTACTTCCGAATCATCCGACATGACCACAGTGCCACCTTCGCCTTTGATATATTGCTTGATGTGTTTCAGGTTGATCAGGTGAGAGTCATGCACGCGCATGAAGGTGTATCCGGATAAAAGGGCTTCCGTTTCTTTGAGTGAGCGCGTAACAGAAAGCCTGTTGCCGTTTACGAGGTGATAGCTGGCATAATTGCCACCGTCAGCCTGGCAGCGGATGATGTCGTTCACCTTTATAAAAACCAGTCCATTCTGAACCGGCAGTCCGATTTTATTGTCCGGATTGTTTGCCTGTCGAAGGTTCTGGAACAGGACTTCCAGTTGCATCGACTGCTGGGAATGCTGTTTTTTTTGTTCGGCTTTTTGAACGGCCATCCGGAGTTCTTCGGCATCAATAGGCTTAAGAAGAAAATCCAAAGCACTGTGCTTGATGGCCTTCAGGGCATACTCACCATGGGACGTGGTAAAAATAATGTCAAAGGTTGTTTTTTCCAATGCTCCTAGTAAGTCGAAACCTGTGCCGTCGGGCATTTCCACATCGAGAAACACCAGGTCGGGCTGTAGTTGTTCCAGGGCCTTCAGACCTTCCTGCACACCGGACGCTTCACCGGCTATAACAAGGTTAAGCCCGGGCATGGATTCGATCATTTCCCGCAGGCTGTTGCGATAAAGTTGCTGGTCATCAATAATCAGGGCTCGGGTCATGGTTTCGGGTCAATAGGCAAACGCTGCCGGCACATTCATCACCACCCGGGTGCCGGTCGGGTTGTTCTCCTGATCTTTCAGGTCTTCAAAGGTAAAAAATGCCCGGATCTTTTTCAGCCGGCTGATTACTTCCAGTCGTTCCTCCGTAACCTTAAGGCCCAGGCTTTGCCGTACCGGGAATCCTTCTAGCGCCACCTCCTGCTTATGCCGGCGGCCCCGTCCATTGTCGGTAATGGTGAAGCGGAGCATTGGTTCGTTCAGACTGATGACGATGTCAAGTTTCGGCAGGGCGATGCCGGCAAAGGCATGTTTGAACGCATTCTCCACAAAAGGCTGGATCAGCATGGGCTGGATCAACACCTGTTCCGGATTTACCTTGTCATCCCAGGTGATATTCACGGTAACAGGATTCTCCATACGCAGGTTCTCCATCTCCATATACAACTGCAGGGCTTCCAGGTCATCTGCCAGGGGCACCTGGTCCCTCCGCGAATATTCCAGGATCATCCGCATGAGGCGGGAAAACTTCTGAAGATAGCGTGAGGACGTCTTCTCATCCCGGCCCCGGATGTACTGATCAATAGACAGCAGCGAGTTATGAATAAAGTGAGGATCCATTTGGGCACGCAGGGCTTTCATCTCCACGTCCGTTACCATTTTATCAAATGCCGTTTTCTTTCGTCTGTTGTGCGACCTCAACAGCAGAAGGGAAAAAGCGGCAGCCAGGCCGGTTCCGCCCAGGATGGCATTGCGCATGGTGCGCTGACGCCTGAGTTCGGAGAGATGCCGCTGTATTTCAAGTGCATGCAGGTGATTGATTTTGGTTTCTTTCTGAAGATAATCGAACCTCAATTGCTTTTCAACCAAAATCTTCTGCGTGTTTGGGTTTAAGATGCTGTCTGACATTTTCTTTCCCATCAATAGATTTTCATACGCTTTTCGGTAATCCCCTGAGGAAGCACTTAATTCCGAATACGCCATGGCTGCCTTTTTAATGAGTTCCGGAAACCCCAGTTTTTCAGCCAGACGGTAGGCTGAGTCGATACTGGCAAGGGCCATGGCCGCGTTATTGCGTTTCTGATAAACAGCAGACAGGTTGGAAAACGAATAAACCAATCCCTCCGGATTATTCGTTTCCCGGAAAATCTGCCCGGCTTTTCTGAAACAGGAATCTGCACCGGTCAGGTTATTGTTTTTAAAATAAACGGATCCTGTTTTATTCAGGGACTCGGCAATTCCGGAACGGTCGTTGAGTTGCCGTCTGATCTGCAGGCTTTTTAGGTAGTAATACAGGGCGGCATCCTGCCTGTTGAGTCTTTGAAACTCGGATCCGATGTTACCATAGGAGGATGCCATTCCCTTCAGGTCACTGATTTCCTTAGCAATATAAAAGCTTCTTAAATGAAAGTAAATGGCTTTTATATGCTCACCCTGGTCTGAGTAACAGGTTCCGAGATTATTCAGCGAAATGCTTACTCCCATTTTATCTCCGGACTCCCGGGCAAGTGAAAGACCTCTGAAATAGAGATCCAGCGCCTTTGCTATATTTCCCATCCCGAGATTATGCTGTGCGAGATTCTGAAGGCAAATTCCAATATCCTGTTTGTTCCCGATTTCCTCCCTGATTTTCAGGCTTTTTTCATAGTATTCCGTAGCTTCTGCCACGAAGCCAAGATCTTTATGCAGCACCCCCAGGTTGTTCCATGCAATGGCAACCCCTTTTTTATTGCCTGTCCTTTTATAGCTTTCCAGTGCAGCCATGTAAAACGTCATGGCCTTGTTCATTTCTCCCAGGTGCTGGTAAACATTGGCGATATTATTCATTGCTTCTGCATGGCCTGCCACATCACCTGTTTTTTTATACAAATGCATGGCCCTGAAAAAACAACTCAGCGCTTCCTTATTCTGACCGTTATAAAATCGTGCATATCCAACATTATTCAATGCATTGGCCTGTCCCTTTTCATAATTTAGTTTGACCGCGAGCAGGTATGCCCCGGATGCATAATACTCAATACTGTCTTCCTGGCATATTTGTGAAATCTGATATAAAATATTCACCCTTCCGGTATCTTCCCCTGTCAGGGATAACAGCCTTTTCAATGAATCCTCCTCTCCCTGGCCTGCCGACAACAAAGGCATTATAACAACGGCTATCAGCCACTGCAGCACGGTTGGCATTTTTATTTTCATGATTCCGGGTATTTGATTGCTTACTGGTAATGCTGGATCTTACTATACTACAGCTCACGGAATGCCTTTTGCATTCCCGGTCACTTACTGCGATACATCAAATTTTAAAAAAAAATCCGGATTTTCAAAAACGGCTGGAAATTCCACCCTGCCTGCCTCTCATTTGATTCAACTAACAAAAGCGCTTCATTTCCAGCACGGGATTGCCCCCGGGTCCTTGTTCAGTTCATGATTCCGACGATCCGGTAAATCCGGCCTGAATAAAAAGTGCCCGGCCCCGATCAGACGTTGGTGCGCTGTAGTGGATTCGAACCACTGACCCCTACCCTGTCAAGGTAATGCTCTAAACCAACTGAGCTAACAGCGCTTTGTTTTGGGAGGTCAAATTTACAAAATCCTTTTTACATCAGACCTGCATTAAAAACCATCCGCAATTTTTATTATCCGTTGCCTGTATATCCGCTTTCCGGCGCTGATTACAGCAACATAATGTCCGGGAGCAAGCATTCCGGCCGGGACATACTCCTCCAAGCCAACAAGTTTTTTCAGGATGCAGCGTCCACTGCAGTCAAACATTTCCATCACGGTCTTTTCAGACCCGGTCTGGCGCACATAAAAACCTTCCGAAAACAAGGATGGGAAAACAACCGGCCCGGCGGCAAGTTCCGGATCTCCGACTCCCACCGAAGTACAAATAACTGTTGGTGTATACGTTACGGCCGGTGTTGAAGTGGCGAGGGGATTCAGCGTGGTGATGCCGCCGGTAAATGCGGTATGCGGGGTAACCGCCACGGGGGTTACCGTTCCGGAAGTCAGCGTATACGGGTTGGTATTGCAGACACTGTTACCGGCCGAATCCAGTTTGGCGATGAAAACCGTATAGGGCCCGCCGGAACTCATGCGCCCGGCCAGCAGGTAACCGTTGTCGCTGGTCCTGATGAGGGCCTTGGCCTGGCAGTTGGTCACACCGGAAGGCTTGTAGTTTTTACACCAGATCAAGGAGCCGGTTGAATCGGTTTTGATGATCAGGGGGCTGTTGCTTCCGTTGGTCTGAGAAGAGGCATTGGCAAGCACCACGAATCGTCCGCCGGCAATCAGGAATTCCACCGCCGACAGGTCGTTGCCGCTGTCTGAAAATTTTACCGCATGCTGAAGACTGGTGAGGGAATGATTTAATACGCCCAGTACCACGGTGCTGCCGCCGGGGCTGCCGACATCTCCGGTGGCCGAAACCACGATCCTTCCACCGGCAGTTTGCCTGACATCGGTGGAATAGGTTCCAAGAGAAAAGCCATAGCTGCTGATCAACGCTCCGGAAGTGTCCATCAGCGAAACAGCGTTGGCCAGGTGTGATATGCCGATTTCTCCGCCACCGAGGTAACGGCCACGGTAATCCGGGCTTGCAAACTGGTTAGTCGTCAGGTAACCCTGGCTGACCAACGTACCATTGGCATTCAGCATAACAACTGCCGGTTTGGTGCTGCCGCCCAGCGATACGGACCCGGTGACGCCATACCGGCTTGCCGATACCTGGAAGCCCCGGTTGGCATTGTCGCTGGCCCCCGTTACGCCAAGCCGCTTAAACCAGGTCAGGTTAAAGGATGCATCCAGCTTCATGACCATCCAGTCGTAGTCGTTGGCCGTGGTAAAGAAACTTCCGGTAACCAGGTACCCTCCGTCAGTGGTCTGCACAATTGATTTCAGCAGCTCGTTGCCGGTGGTGGAAACCGTTTTGGTTTGCAGGATGGAGCCTGTAGGAGAAATCTCAATAAATCCGGCATCAAACGCCGAAGCCGGGGAATAGGTTATGGTCGCTATCACAAAATTTCCTGCCGAATTCTGAATTACGGCAGCCACATCCTCCTGGGCTGAGCGGCTCAATTGCAACTGGAAAGTAACCGGTTGGGCCAGGGATGTAAATGAAATCAAAAGAGCAGGAATGGACAGGGTTAACAGAACGTTTTTAAACATAAACAGGTTTATTCAGGTAGCGTTACCGGGCAAATTCAGGAGCCAAAAGTAATACCCGGAACCAGGAAAACAAACAGCCTTTTTCCGGCTGCCTATTTAATACGGGGAAACTGAATGCTGCTGGGATGTTCCGCATCATGATACAGCCGGATTTCCGACTTCACCAGGTCCCGGCTGCTACAGGTATATGGGTTGACAAACTGCTGCGGGTTGCGGTCGAACAAAGGAAACCAGGTGCTCTGAACCTGCACCATCAGACGATGACCCTTCTGAAACGTATGAGCCACATCGGGCAGTTCGAATTTTACCGGTGTGACCATCCCCGGAACAAAAGGTTCTGGTTTTTCAAAACTGTTGCGGTAGCGTCCCCTCATGATTTCTCCCCTGACCAGCATCTGGTAGCCGCCCATGGGATACTGGACGCCGGCAGCATCCGGATAGGCAAAATCATCCGGAAAGACATCGATTAGTTTCACCACAAAGTCTGCATCGGTGGTGGACAGGCTGACAAACAAATCAGCGGTTACGGGTCCGGTAACCGTAAGGTCTTCGGTCAGTACTTCGGTCTGAAAAACCAGCACATCGGGTCGCCTGGAGGCAAACCGCTGATCATCGGTCATGTATTCCCTTGTCCGTTTAAAATGCACGTCTTCCGTATACGGCACCGGCTTCATGGGATCGCTCACATAGGAATCAAAACTTTTCATGTACGACGGTTTCCGAAACCCGGCTTTGCCGTTTTCATCCAGGTACAAAATGGTAGTCTGTGCATCCTGCGGAGGCCACCGGTTGAACCGGTGCCATGCGTTTTCGCCGGTAATAAAAATGGCGGCCTCTGCCAGGCTTTCGGCAGTACCTATGCCCTTCAGGTAAAAATCAAAAAATGGCAGTTCTGCGTTTTTATAATAATAAGCCGACTGGCTGCCCCCAAACCAGATATTACCGACTTTTTCCCCGGTTGAACGCGCCCAGCCGCCATGCCACCATGGGCCGTTGACGAGTCGAATGGCCGCGGATGGATTTTGTTTTTCCATAGCCTTGTAAAGGTTCCAGGCTCCGAAACAGTCTTCGGCATCAAACAAGCCCCCGGTAACCATTACCGCCGGATTGATATTTTTACAGGCCCTGCGGGTATCCCTCTCTTTCCACCAGGCATCATAGTCGGGGTGGGCCTGCACATCGTTCCAGAAACGGATGGTATCGCCAAAGTACTTCTTCTTAATCTCGGCAAAGGTTCCGTTTTCCAGGAAGAATGAATAATTGTCACTGCTTTTTATATCAGGCCGACTGGGCCAAACCCGGGTTGGCTCCGGGCGGGGCAGTCCGAATATCCTGTAAAAGTTAAAGCCATCGGCCAGTGCAAAGGCTCCGTGGTGATGAAAGTCGTCACCCATGAAC
>CAYWHE010000140.1:0-10925 GCA_964458125.1 uncultured Flavobacteriaceae bacterium
TTCGAGAATACCCTGTTAAAGGAACCGGGAGAAAAGGAACTCCTAAGCTTAAGGAATTCCATTTTGCTGAACGTAATCCCGGTCCGGTTTCCCGTCAAAGGCAGCTTCGCGGAGGCGGTCCTGATCATTTCTTCCGACCCGTCGGTTGCCGTGACGTTGTTACCCTGTGCGGCAAGCCAGCAGGCATCTTCACCAGTTCCGCAATTGATCTCCAGAATGTTGCACGGTTGAAGTAGAAAAGGCTTCAGGAAACGATAAACACGTTGTCGCTGCAGGCGTCCGGTTGACGTAAAGGTGAAATCGGCATCGTAAGTGGCCGCAGCCTGGTCAAAGGGATTCACGTTATGGAAAATAAAGGTGCTGAAAGAGATGGATGAAATTTAGGTTTTTGACCAGGCCTGCATCCTGACTTTATGCATGTACTTGCCCCCGATATAAAAAGGAAGACCGGCAATGCGTTTCAAAGCCTGAAGACGGAAACCGGCAGGGTGAACAAACAGATTCCTGATTTCAACCAGGCCTTGCCGGGTGCGGTAACTTTTATGCAGGTAACGGTGAAGGGCTTTGTAAAAACCGGGAGGATAGGTGTTCCGGAACATCAGTTTCAGTTCATCCGAGTCCGTCCAGTTAGCTTTTTCATTCAGTTCACCTTTTACCTGTTCATGGAATCTGGTGCCGGGCAACGGGTAGGAAACGCTGACGCCTATATCATAAGGCAATAGTTCCATCACCATGTTCAGCGTGGAATCAATGTCTTCACGGGTTTCGCCGGGATAACCGAACTGGAGAAAAAAGGAAGGGCGTATGCCGTGTTTCTTTAAAAGTCGTGTGGCTTCGTAAATCTGTTCCACCTTCGTTCCCTTGTCCATGGCGTCAAGAATTTTCTGCGAGCCGCTTTCCGCGCCCACCCAGACTTCCTGGCAGCCTGCACGGCTCAGTGCTTCAATATTGTTTTCCTGAAGCAACAGGTCCACACGGGACTGAATTTTAAACGGGATTTTTATTTTTTCTTTTGCTGCCAGGTCAGCGAAGGCATTCACCCATCCCGGCTTTAACCCGAAGATGTCGTCACAAAACCAGATATGATCAGGCTGATATTTTTCCCGGAGCAGTCTGAGTTCCGAAAACACGTGTTCAGGGGGGCGGCTGTTATAGCGGTTGCCGTAGATGGGTTTGGCGCACCAGTTGCAGTGGAACGGGCAGCCCCTGGTGGTATTCATGTTGATGGAAAAATAACCGGTACTTTTCATCCAGGCCAGCCGGTAAAGATTCATGTCAGCCAAATCCCAGGCCGGCAGGGGCAGGGTGTCCAGATTGCGGAGGACCGGACGCTTGTCGTTAACAGTGGTGCGACCATCCTCCCGGTAAATGATGCCGGTCAGGTGGTGCCAGTCCTGCTGCCGGTCCAGGCAGCCCAGCAGTTCCGACAGGGTTTCCTCTCCCTCACCCATGATCACGAAAGAAGCTCCGTGTTCGAGATACTGATCGTAATGATCGGTGGAATCGGAACTGCATACGATAACGGTGCATCCGGCCTCACGGGCAAGCCGGCTCATTTCAAACGCCGCTTCCCGCATGTTGGTCAGGCACATCTTGGTGAGGTAGTTGAATCCATCATCGTAAATAACCAGAGCCTGCGGTTTGAACAAGCCGAGGATGGGTAGAATGGAGGCCGCTTCCCGTTCAAACATCACATCATGAAAGCGTACCCGGTGTCCCGCTTCACGGATAACGGCCGCTGCCTGCAGGGTACCCAAGGGAGCATAAGGCTGCTGCATCTTCCATTGCTTCGGATCGAAGCGCAGAAAATAGGAATGTGTAAAGAGGATATCCACGGAGAAGCAATTTAGCGGCAGGTTAGCTTATACAAATACCCGTGCCGTATCAGGGTTAGCTTCAGTTAAGCGGCCATGCAGGCCGAACTGACGCTCCACCGCTTTCAATTTTTCCGCATAGCGGGTCAGCACTTTTTTCTGGAATCCCTGGGGATGATGCTTCGAAACATTTTTTTTGGAACGAAGTTCCATGTCAAAAGCCGACTCATCAAATTCTTTGAATTTGGCTTTCCAGAAATCCAGGGTCCGTTTAAAAAACCACGTGTCCAACTGCTCCCCTGTCCGGCCGCGGAAAACCTTTTCGATATGGGTTTTAAGCTTATGGTCATCAGGCTCAAACGGAATTTCAGTATGAAATTCGGTTATATTCGGATAATAGGATTTGGTCCAGCTGTTAATTTCAAGAAAATTCCTGTATAGCCGGCTGTTGTACATGGGCCTGACGAAAATCAATTCGGTAGCGGTGAAAATATTTTCGTCCGGGATCTTCAGGTTATCATGGTCGATGAAATAATTCACGCAAAAATACTTATGGGAATTCAGCAGGAAAACTTTTTTAAACAGCACGAGCAGTGACCGGCAAAGCCATAATCTGCCGGGTTCGGTAATGATGAAGTAATCAATGTCGGAGTCCTTGTCCATATACCCTTTCGACAGGGAGCCGGAAATAAACACGGCCCGTACAAACGGAAATCGGGCGATGAGCCGGGAATAGATCCTGGCCTTGCCGAGGAAATACGGGGTCATTTGCTCGCCCTTTACGCGTTTTTCGACAACTTCAGGCTCATTGTGAAGAAAATAAAAGTCATCGATGTTGTCCAGTATTTTTTGTTTCGTCAGCCTGTGGAGCTCCCGTTCAAGTTCATCCTTTGAACCGGCATAGCCCTGGCAATACCGGAACAACTCTCCGGCTTTGAGCGGATGCCTGAAAAGGCTGAAATAACATACGGTCCTGAGCAAGGCTGCTCCAGCGGGGGAAATCGGGCTTTCCTTCATAAAGGAGACTTCGCGTTATTTTAAGTGTGCTGGTCAAAGATAGTTTTTTTTTGTAATTTTCAGTCCGTACCAGAAATCCGGTGAGTATGAAAACAGGTTTTTCTTTTTTCTTTTTACTGCTGTTGATCCTGGCCTCCTGTCGCAAGGAGCCGGGTTCTCCCCCGGTTATCAGCGTGGCCGCTCCCATAAAAGGCGGCCTGTACCAGGTCGGTGATACCATCCGTGTGGAGGCCCGCGTGGAGGATGATGAAGCCGTTTCCAGTTATTCCATCAGTCTGGTAAACGGTTTGAACGTCCCGGTTTTGCCAGTCATTACGATGAAAGCGGGAAGCCGGTCCATAATGGTCTCATTTCCTTACCCGGTGGATAATCCGGAAATTCCCACTGGTGATTATTCCCTGCTGATTTTTGCTTCGGACGGGGAATCCGATTCCCGGGTTTATGTTCCCCTGTTTATTCAGGAAACGCCCAGGCAGCTGAAAAGGGTATATGTTACAACCGGTAACGGAGCCGGCCAAACCTCTTTATTCACCCTGGATTCCGGGCTGACAGCCGGCCTCATTCAAAACTTCCCGGGCGATTTTTTATCCACGGCCATCAGCACGCATCAGCAGCGGTTATACCTGTCAGGCCGTTACAGCGGCCACCTGCAGGCGCTGAATACGGAAAACAACAGCCTGGCCTGGTCCCTGCCCAATCTGGCCACCGGGGGCTCGCCCTATTTCACCGGCCTGGGGATTGATCAAGAACTGGTGCTGACCGGTTTGGCCGATGGCACGATCAGGGGATATTCCCCCTTTCAGGTGCAGGGATTTTTTACGCTTACCGATGCGGGCAGCCGCCCTGTATTTTTGTTTCCCCTTCCGGAAATGAACAGGCTTTTTGTGTTGGAGGAATTTATTTTTGGAGGCGGGCGCAACCTGATTACGTATAACTATCCCAACGGATCCGTATTATCGGTATGGCCCACGACCCTCGAACTGAAAGCCATGTTCCGGAAAAGCAACAACGAAGTTTTCCTGCTGGGTAATGAAGCGGGAAACGGAAAAGTTTACGTATATGACCTGACCCAGGGGGTGCCTTTCCTGAGGCATGTGTTTACGGGCAACCCTGTGGTTGATGCCGCCCTGGCGGATGAAAACCACCTCCTGATTTCAACCACCCTGGGCCTATATGAATACGATGACAACAGCAACAATCCCCTGCCACTGGTAACCGGTAAAATTTTCCAGTCCCTGGCATACGATGATGCAGGTTATGAACTCTATGCCGCCTCGGGAAATTCGGTTTATGTTTACGGTTACCAGTGGCACCAGTTGATTTCATTGCAGCAATCGTCATTACAGGATTCAGTATTAAGTATTGAATTGCTGCATAACCGGGAGGTTTTTAAGTGAAGGACAGGTTGGTGAAGCAGAAACCGTAACCGGTTCTGATTCCTATTGGTTCACAATTGGTGCTGCTTGAGTTTGTATTAAATCCGCACCTCTGATTCCGTAAATACTTTGAAAACCGGACTACAGGTATGCCAATCGACCGGTGTTCAAATGAAGTCCAGGATTTACCACCAATGGATCAAATGGAAACAGAATCCGGAAACCAGGATAACGGTTTTTTTTCCATTTAGCCGGGTAAAAAGCGAGAAAATGGCGGATGCCGCAGGCAAGCTGAAGTTTAATTACAGGATTGAAAAACAAAACCGTAACGAACCAGGGGATATACACGTTCTTTTGTATCAGGTAACACGGAAAACCGCCGTCCAGGGCGCCGGATCAAACGCAGGCGATTAAAACAGGAATAGGAAAACCGGGGTTCAGCCTTCTGTAAACACCCCCATGGAGCAAAATTTCTCAATTCTTTTCTGAACCCGTTTGGAGGTGTCCATTTCCATCAGTTTGGGAAGGTGTTTTTTTATTTCGGTTTTGACGGCCAGGAACATTTTCTCCGGTGCCGTATGCGCTCCGCCGATGGGTTCCCGGATAATGCCGTCAATGAGTTTCTGTGCAAGCATATCGCCGGCGGTGAGTTTCAGCGCTTCGGCGGCCTTTTCCTTGTTGTCCCAGTTTCGCCATAAAATGGAGGAGCAGGACTCCGGTGAAATAACCGAATACCAGGTGTTTTCCAGCATCAGCACCTTGTCGCCTATGCCAATGCCCAGCGCTCCGCCGGAGGCGCCTTCACCGATGATGATGCAGATGACCGGAACCTTTAAAATGGACATCTCATACAGGTTGCGCGCAATAGCCTCTCCCTGCCCGCGTTCCTCAGCCTCCAGCCCGGGGAATGCGCCGGGAGTATCAATAAAAGTGACCACGGGCTTGTCGAATTTTTCGGCCAGTTTCATCAGGCGAAGCGCTTTACGGTAACCTTCCGGGTTGGGCATGCCAAAGTTCCGGTACTGCCGATCCTTGGTGTTCTTTCCTTTCTGCTGCCCGATAAACATAATGGTTTGTCCGTCCAGGCTGCCAAAACCGCCAATCATCGCCTTGTCATCAGCCACATTGCGGTCCCCGTGCAATTCAATAAAATGCCCGTCGGTAATGGCCTCGATGTAGGAAAGGGAATAGGGACGGTCGGGGTGTCTCGACAACTGCACCTTTTGCCAGGCCGTCAGGTTGCTGTAAATGTCTTTTCGTGTATCCTCGATTTTTTTTTCCAGTTCTTCAATCACCTTCTTCACATCCACCTTCCCCTTTTCGGCAATCTGCCTGGTCTTCTCCAACTGCTCCATCAGTTCCCCGATCGGTTTTTCAAAATCAAGCTGGTTCATCTAGTCCTGGTTTGAGTTATCTTCATCACAAAGATAACTTAAAATCCGGATTCACGATCCCGGTCTGACAATCCATTCACAATCAGAAAATTCCTGTTCCTGTATTGCTGATTTTGCATCAGGAATATATAAACGGTTCACCAGGCATAGCCTTTTACCCGTTTTGCCAGGTTCCTCCACCTGCAACGGATGATAAATTTATTGCATCTTTGAATCAAAAAAATCCTTGGTTGCTTATCCCAACGCCAAAATTAACCTGGGCCTGAGGGTGACCGGTAAAAGACCCGACGGGTATCATGAACTGGAAACGGTTTTTTATCCTGTTGACTGGTGCGATATCCTGGAAGCGCTCCCGGCTGATGGTACTGCCGTTTTTACCAGCAGCGGAATTCCCATTCCCGGGGATGAACAATCGAACCTGTGCCTGAAAGCGGTTGCGCTTTTAAAGGAAGGCAGGGATTTGCCGCCCGTCAGCATTCACCTGCACAAACTCATCCCCATGGGAGCAGGTTTGGGCGGAGGTTCCTCCGACGGGGCTTTTATGCTGCGCATGCTGAATGACCTTTTTAACCTTCAATTGAAGGATGAAACCCTGGCGGCATTAGCGCTCCGGCTGGGAAGCGATTGTCCCTTTTTTATTCAGAACAAACCCGTATGGGCAACAGGAAGAGGGGAAGAACTCACGGCCATACCCCTGAGCCTGAAAGGACATTCCCTGGTTATCGTAAAACCGCCTGTTCATGTATCCACGGCCGAAGCGTTCTCACGGGTGAAACCGGCTGTTCCTGGAAAATCAATCCGGGAATTAATCCTGAAACCGTTGACAGAATGGAAGAATGTGATTATCAATGATTTTGAAGAGCCCATTTTCAGCCTTCATCCTGAAATCGGTCAATTAAAGGAGCTTTTTTACAGGCATGGCGCCCTGTTCGCCTCCATGAGCGGCAGCGGATCGTCTGTTTACGGCATCTTTGACGGGGACCCGGGCCGGCTTCCCCTGCCGGAATCCTGGCCTTGCTGGTCGGGATTATTAAACTGACTTTCCACCGGAGCCCAACCCGCGTTTACCTTCTCTTCACGGAATATACATGTTTTCAAACCAAAAAATTTGCTTCTTTGTACCTTCCATTTCCCAGAATCCTTATTACCTTTCCATATGCAACCCCTGAGCCTTGGATTTTCCCCCTGCCCGAACGACACGTTTATGTTTGAGGCGCTGGTAAATGGAAGACTGGGTTCTGCTCTGGAGTTCCGGACGGTAATACATGATGTGGAAAAACTCAACCGCCTGGCCAGGGAAGGGGCCTTGGACATCACCAAGATCAGCTTCAGCAATTACCCCGCCATCAGTACCAATTATGCGCTGCTCACCACCGGTGCGGCTTTGGGTGTGGGCTGTGGTCCGCTGCTGGTATCCAAAAATGAAATAAAATTGGGAGAAGTCCGTGACCGGAAAATAGCCATTCCCGGCCGTTTTACCACAGCCAATCTCTTGCTGGGTATATTTTTTCCTGATGCAAAACGGAAAACGGAAATGCTGTTTTCGTCCATTGAGGATGCCGTATTGAACGAGCAGGCAGATGCAGGTCTCCTGATTCACGAAAACCGGTTTACGTATGCTTCACGGGGCCTGAGGAAGATTGCCGATTTGGGTGAGATTTGGGAAAAAGCCACCGGTTCCCCATTGCCGCTGGGAGGTATTGCGGTCAGGAGAAGCCTGCCACCTGGAATTCAGGAGGAAATCAACAGCCTGCTCGGAGAAAGCATCCGGTATGCCCGGGAGCACTCCCCAGGCGTCCTCCCATACGTCAGGCAACATGCGCGGGAAATGGATGAGGAGGTGATCCGTCAGCACATCGCGCTTTACGTCAATAATTTTTCCTTAGATTTGGGCATGGAAGGTCAGCGGGCGGTCGCCTTATTACTGAGGAAGGGCTTTGAATTCGGCCTGCTTCCGCCGGCGGAAAAGGAGTTGTTCGTATCATCGTCCTTTGCTCCGGGGAACGCCTTCCCGAAAACAAAAGCAGGGATATGATTGTCATTACCGGTGCGGCCGGATTCATCGGAAGTTGCCTGGCGGCGAAGCTCAATGCCGAAGGTTTTTATGATCTCGTGCTGGTGGATGATTTTTCCAAAAAGGAGAAAGAGGCCAATTATGTTTACAAGCGTTACTCCCGGCTCGTTAACCGTGAAGACTTTCACGAATGGCTGGGAAATAATCACCGGCTGGTGCAGTTTGTTTTTCACCTTGGCGCCCGGACCGATACCACTGAATTCGACAAATCCGTTTTCGACCGCCTGAACCTGGATTACTCCAGACAGGTATGGAAGAATTGCGCGGCCTACGGGTTGCCCCTTGTTTACGCCTCATCGGCCGCCACCTATGGCAACGGGGAGCACGGTTATGAGGATGATGAAACCCTGGTTGACAGGCTGAAGCCGTTAAATCCTTATGGGGAATCCAAAAATGAATTCGACAAGTGGGCCCTGGGTCAGGTGGAAAGGCCTTATTTCTGGGCGGGATTAAAATTTTTCAACGTTTACGGTCCGAATGAATACCACAAGGGTCGCATGGCCTCCGTAATTTTCCACACGTTTAACCAGGTGAACCAGTCGGGAAAGGTCAGGTTGTTCCGTTCACATCGTCCCGATTTTGAAGACGGAAGGCAGTTGCGTGATTTTGTGTATGTGAAAGACGTGACCGATGTTTGCTGTTTCCTGATGCAGCACAGGAAAAATTCCGGTTTGTACAACCTGGGCAGCGGACGGGCCAGGACCTTTCTGGATCTTGCCACGGCCACTTTTCAAAGCATGCAAAAACCGGTTCAGATCGAATACATCGACATTCCGGCCGACATCCGCGATAAATACCAGTATTTTACCGAAGCCCGGATGAATAAACTGAAAGCCATTGGTTACCGGCATTCGTTTTATTCGCTGGAAGACGGGATAAATGATTATGTTTGCAATTACCTGGCCCCGCGGCGGTACCTCTGAGTTATCGATTCACATGATTAAAAAACTGTTTCATTCCAAGGTTTTCAGGTATTTCATTTCGGCGGGTATCGCTACGGTGGTTGACGTTTCCGTGTTTTACCTGAGTTACAATTACCTGTTCAGGAAACAGCCGGTAAGTTTCACCGAACAACTGGTATTTGCCGCACCCACGCTTTCGCTGGTTTTGTCCACCTCCTGCGGGGTGACCACGAATTTCCTTATTACCAAGATTTTTGTTTTTCATGAATCCACCCTGAAAACGCATAAGCAGATTTTCCGTTACGTACTCGTGGCCATGTTTGTGCTGGGCCTGAACTACCTGCTGATGACCTTCCTGATCAAGCAGCTGGACTGGTACCCGACCATTGCCCGGACCTTTGCCGCCCTCAGCATCGGCGTGCTGAGTTTTCTGATCCACAAGTATTTTTCATTCCGGGTGAATAACAAGGACCTCCTGGAAGAAGAGGATTCCCCGGTGACGGATTGAAAATGTCCGGTCCGCCTCAACAGCCAGGCCTGAATTTTAAAGTTGTTCCCGGAGTTCCACCAGGTATCCTCTGAGCCTGGAAAGGGACTGGGTGATTTCGGTACTGCTTTTGGAATTCGATTTATCCTCCTTCAGTTTATTTTTGGCTCCCTGAAGGGTAAAGCCCCGTTCCTTGACGAGGTTGAAAATGATCTTCAGGTTGTCGAGGTCTTCCTGGGTAAACAGGCGGTTTCCTTTTTTATTTTTATGGGGTTTTATAATGTCGAATTCCTTTTCCCAAAAACGGATCAGCGAGGAGTTCACGTTAAACATGCGGCTGACTTCGCCAATGGAATAAAATAATTTCTCGTCTTCGGTTTCTTTATAAGGCATAGGGGTGGGGTTTTGAAGTTAGTCGAATGATTGGTTCTGCTGCGAGGCGATTTCAAGCATTTTTTCAAACTCGGCAGGCGTCAGGTCGTTGTAAAAAAAGTTGATCGGGTTGATTTTATTACCGTTCCGGATCACCTCGTAATGCACGTGAGGTCCGGTGGAACTGCCGGTATTACCGACGAACCCGATGATATCGCCCCGGTTGATCCGCTGCCCGTTGCGCACGTTGAAACGGCTCATATGACCATAGAGCGTTTTATAGCCGAAGCCATGATTTACAATAATGTTGTTGCCATAACCGCGTCCGTTGTATTCAACGGATTCCACGAGGCCGTTGCCGGTAGCGTAAATGGGCGTGCCGATGGGGGCCGTAAAATCCATGCCGGTGTGCATCATGGAGGTTTTATAGATGGGATGGATCCGGTAGCCGAAACCGGAAGCGATGGTGGACTGGGTGGTTTTCACCGGCTGGATGCCCGGAATACTGGCCAGCATAACGTTTTTGTTTTTAGCCAGCTTAAATATTTCGTCAAAAGATTTGCTTTGAATGTACAGCTGCTTTTCCAGCTTGTCGAGTTTCATGGCGGCATTCACCAGCAAATCGGAATTTTCATAGCCCTCCAGTTCACGGTATTTGTTGATGCCTCCGAAACCCGCCTCCCGGACCGTTTCGGGTATGGGTTCGGCTTCAAAAATTACCCGGTAAATATTGTCGTCACGCCTTTCGATGTCCCTTAAAATCCGTGTGGCCTGATCAAAACGCTGTTCGAGGATTTCATACTGCAGGGTGAGTTCGCTCACTTCCCGTCGCAACTGTTTTTCTTTCGGAGAGTCGAGGTAGGAATAGGCGATGATTACGATAATGACGCTGAAAACCACTGCCGTAGCCAGGAAGCCCAATACCCGCAGCAGCCGCCGCCGGATGCTGACCACCACCTTCTCGTATTTGAGAGAACTGGTATTGAAGTAATATTTTGCTTTCGGCATTATTCCTCGCTCAATAAGTTATAATTTCGTCCTCCGGATCAATTGATCCATACAAAAATAAGTTTTTAATCCTAAGCACCAAATCAAAATTTGGGTCCTCCCATTAATCAGGCCGGCCGACCCGCTCCAAATGACATGGAAAACACCCTTTCTTCTGCACAAATCAGGAAAGCCTTCCTTGATTTCTTCCGTCAGAAACAGCATGTAATCGTCCCTTCGGCGCCCATTGTCGTTAAAAACGACCCCACCCTCATGTTTACCAATGCGGGGATGAACCCATTCAAGGACTATTTCCTGGGGCATAAACCTGCGCTGCACAAACGAATAGCGGACACCCAGAAGTGTCTCAGAGTCAGTGGTAAACATAACGATCTTGAAGAAGTGGGACGCGATGGGTATCATCATACCATGTTTGAAATGTTGGGTAACTGGTCCTTTGGAGATTATTTCAAAAAAGAAGCCATCGCCTGGGCCTGGGAAT
>CAYWHE010000141.1:0-10908 GCA_964458125.1 uncultured Flavobacteriaceae bacterium
TATTATCCAGGACCATTGATATTTCAGGCAATCGTTTTCACCAGGCTATTCCGCTTTTTCTGGAAGCAAAAGAAAAGGGCATTCAGCATTACCAGGTCAGCTTGTCCCGGCTGGATGGGGAAATCAACCCGCAGAATAACCGGGTGGATGTATTTATTGAGGTGGCTGAAAGCAGGCAAAAAGTACTGATCCTGGCCAATGCCCCCCATCCCGATATAGCCGCTATTAAACAGGTGCTTGAAGGAAGCCAGAATTATGAAGTGACGCATCAGCTCATTAAAGCCTTTGAAGGAAATCCCAATGATTACCACCTGATTATACTCCACCAGGTTCCATCTCCCGAATCGGTTTCAGCACCTCTATTGGAGAAGCTGGTCCAGACAGAAGCATCCATTCTGTATATTCTCGGGTCGCAGACTTCCGTTCCGGCTTTTAATAAAATGGAAACGGGTCTGACCATTACCGATCCGAACGGACGCACCAATGAGGCCCAGGCCCGCATAGACCCTAACTTTTCACTTTTCAGTCTCAGTGAAGGACTGCTAAAAAAATTCAATGATTATCCTCCGCTGATCACCCCGTTTGGTAATTACCGGAACAGCGGAGACAACCACGCATTGCTTTACCAGCAAATCGGAAAGGTGGCGACCACGCTTCCACTGCTGGTATTCAGTTCGGGAACAAAACATAAAAGCGCGGTTCTTTGCGGGGAGGGATTCTGGAAGTGGCGGCTACACGAGTATTCCGAATCAAACCGGCAGGATCTGACGGATGAAATACTCCTGAAAACCATTCAATACCTCTCCGTTAAAGAAAAAAAAGGCCCCTTTCGTGTCATTCATAAAACGAATTATACTGAAAACGAACCGCTGATACTTGATGCTGAACTTTACAATGCGTCCCAGGAACTGGTGAATACACCGGATGTGAAAATTATATTTTATAATGATAAACATGTGGCCTATCCGTTTACGTTCAGCAAAACCGAAAAGGCCTATTCGCTTCATGCAGGTTTTTTTCCGGTGGGAAATTACCGTTACCGGGCTGATGTAAAACTTGGTGACCGGTCCTATACGGAAACCGGTGAGTTCAGCGTTTCAGCCCTTCAGCTGGAGCAGGCTGAAAGCCGTGCCGATCACCAGTTGCTGTATACCCTGGCCAAAAAGTCAGGTGGAGAATTGGTTTACCCGGATGAACTGGGCGGGTTGGTAAATAAACTGGAGAGTCGCGAAGACATTAAACCGGTGATCTATACGCAGAAAAAGTTACAGGACCTGGTAAACCTGAAATGGGTTTTCTTCCTGATCATGCTGTTGCTTTCCTCCGAATGGTTTCTCCGGAAGCGCAGTGGCGCCTATTGAAGGCAGATTCCTGAAAAATCCGAAATTTTTCCATCAATTTCCGTAATCATGATTCTGGCCTTATTTATCATCATCATCCTGTTTAACTACCTGCTGGAGGTATTGCTCGAGTATCTGAATGGCAAAAGATGGAGTAACCGGCTCCCGGATGAACTCTCGGGCATATACGAAACCGACCGGTATAAGCTTTCGCAGGAATACGACCGTGCCAGGAAGCGGTTCTCATTGGTTACGGGGGCATTTAACCTCGTTCTGATGCTTGTGCTCCTGCTGACCGGAAGTTTCGCCCTGCTCGATAAATGGGCCATGGCAACAGGTCATACTGAAATAAAGGGCACGCTGTTATTTTTTGCTGTCCTGTGGCTGGTTTCCGATTTCATCGGGTTGCCGTTTTCCATGTACCGCATTTTTGTAATTGAGGACCGCTTCGGGTTCAACCGCACCACCCTTAAAATTTTCTTCACCGATAAAATAAAGGGTTACTTGTTGGGTGGTATACTGGGAGGAAGCCTGCTGGCTATGTTTGTCCTGTTTTACCAGTTAACGGGTCCGGCTTTCTGGTTATATGCCTGGGTGACTGCCATGATGGTGATGTTTTTCGCCACGATGTTATATGCCTCCTGGGTTCTTCCCTTGTTTAATAAACTGACACCTCTGCCAGCAGGAGAGCTGCGGTCAGCTATTGAAAATTATTGCAGGAATGTGAATTTTAAGCTGGAGAACGTATTTGTCATGGACGGTTCAAAACGGTCCTCCAAGGCAAATGCCTTTTTCAGCGGCCTCGGGCGGAAAAAAAGAATCGTACTTTACGATACGCTGTTGCAGCATCACAACACGGAAGAACTGGTTTCCATCCTTGCCCATGAGGTTGGACATTACAAAAAAAAACATACCCGTTTGAGTTTTTTTCTTTCTGTTCTCCAGACCGGACTGATGCTTTTTATATTTTCAAAACTGATCAGTCACCCTGGATTATCCATGGCCTTTGGCGCTGAAGGAACCTCATTGCGCCTTGGCATACTGGGCTTCATTCTGTTGTATACTCCTGTTTCACTCAGCCTGGGTTTACTGATGAACCTCGTTTCCAGGCGGAATGAATTCCAGGCTGACCGTTTTGCCGCTGAAACTGCCGATGGCATCGCCCTGCAGGAAGCCCTGAAAAAATTGTCGGTCAGCAACCTTAGCAACCTGAATCCTCATCCACTATATGTATTCTTTTATTATTCCCATCCTCCCTTGCTGGAACGCTTAAAAATGCTGAAACCCTTATCCGGGAAACCGGTTGCAGTCAACCTCAGCGGGAATAACAGCCTTTCCTGAAAGATAGCGGCAAAACAGGTTGGCAAACCAGGGGGCCAGCATCACACCCCGAGTGCCCAAACCGTTGAAAATATGAAGTCGCGGATGATCGGGGTGCGTACCAAGAAAAGGTCTCCTGTCCTTCACTGTAGGGCGGACTGCTGCTTCATGGGACAGGATTTCAAAAGGCACATCGATCATGGTTTTGAGCAGTCGGACCATTTTTTCTTTTGCTTCCCTGGTGGGAATTTCGTCGAGTTGGTCCCATTCATGGGTGGCGCCGGCCCGGAAAAGGCCGTTACCCAGCGGAAGCACGTACAGCCCTTTATTCAGAATGAACGACCCGGTCAACCCCACTGCCGAAAGAGTGAGTATTTCTCCTTTGGCCGGAACAAATGGCAAATAACCGAACCAGGGATTGTTCCTGGCTGAAGCTCCCTCACAAAAAATAAGATGGGAGGCTTTCAGATCGCCAACATGTATGCAGTCCGGGGCAACCCGGATGTCATTATATCGTACCATTCGGCCAAGCAATCTGTTGTTTCTTTCCAGGTCATCGCGAATTGCAGACAACAGTTCACGGATAAGTAAATACCCGCCTCCCTTCACCTCCATGGCTCCCAAAGGGGAATGTACGCCCGGGAGTGCATCAGGCGCCAGTTCTGTTCCCAGGTATGCTTCCATACCTGGATCTGCCGAGCGTGCCTGCCAGTCGTTACGATGCCCCACAGACGGATAGATTTCAAAAATGGATTTCTGAAAGTAAAAGGACCGGCCAAGTTGATGGCCCAGTTCCCGGTATGTATTTTCCGCAAAGGGTATCAGCTCACCTGCCATCCATGTTTTAACAATACGCCTGCCGCTGAGGGGATGTATAATGCCGGCCGCAATCCTGGAGGAGGAAACGGGATGACCCGGATCAATCACCAGAACCCGGCCATGCTGCGCTTGCATAAAATGAGCCAGCAGGGAGCCGGCCAATCCCTGGCCAATGATGATAAAATCAAATTCGTTTTTCATTTTTTACGGGTTGAGTGAATTACCCGGTTGCCGAGGGTGTATCGATATATTTTTTTATTCGCCCCAGGCAATGGGAATGATCACCAGGAGAATAAAAAAGCCCCCCGGCATATGCTGGGTGCAGGTTAAATTTCCAGACAAAACTATAAACTTTTTGCAGGCCCCCCTCGCTGGGCAGACTCCCGATTGAAGAGAGTTTTAAGGGCCCTGGTGGCTATACTGGAGCTGAACTATTTCCCGATATTATCTTTGAACTCCTGTTTGACGTCCTGCAGCAGGGGGTTTAAACCGGATGCAATTTTTAAAATGGGGGAGTAAAAGAAAGAGCCTTCTTTTATTTTGTCGGGGATCAGGTGAACAGCGGGTTCCAAACTCCGGCTGAGCCAGAACAAAACACTGATCATCAGCCCGAATTTCAGAATTCCAAAAAGGGCTCCTCCAATATTGTTGAAAGTGCTGAGGGCTGTAAGTTCCAGGATACCTTCCAGCAGGCGGGCCAGCAACACAAAGGCAAGAATCACTACAGCCAGAATGAGAAAAAATGATACCCAGGGTGAAATGCCTTTCATACTTTCAATATGATCATTTATAAAATTGCTAACCCAACCTGAAAATTTAAATCCCAGGTATAAGGCGATGACCAGTCCAATGATCATGGCCACTTCAAAAATAAGTCCCCGTTTCCAGCCCTTATAGGCACCGAATATCAGGGGAACAGCAATGACGGCATCCAGCCAGTTCATGATACAGTTTTTTTTGCGAATGTAAAACAGAAACAATAATGGCGATAACCGGGGTATTTCTTCTTATGAACAGGCAGAATCGGAACATGAACTAAACAACAGACGGTCGGTCAGCAGGGAAGCATGCCGGCATGAAAACAGCTTAAGACAAACCCCTTTCTTTCTTGATTTCTTCGTAGGCCTGGTTTATCTTTTTAAATTTTTCCTGGGCGTCCTTTTGGAAGTCGGGGCCCAAATGATGCACTTTATCCGGGTGGTATTTCATGGCCATTCTACGGTATGCTTTTTTAACTTCATCATCTGCGGCCGATTTTTCAATTTCCAGGATTTTATAGGCGGCATGAACATCCTTCACAAACATGGCTTTGATGGATTTCATATCGGCATCTGCAATGTCCATCCATCGGCATATCCTGGTGATAAACTGAAGTTCTTCGGCATGCATTTCCCCGTCGGCTGCCGCCAGGCCATAAAGCAGGTGGACCAACTGTAGCCTGGCAGAATAATTCATGTGGTCCCTGATCTGGCTGCATACGGCATGCACGTCATAATCCTGTTTGATGATTTCACGGAAAAGCAGCATTCGTTCACGCGTATACTCCGCACCAAACTGTCTTATAAAGAAATCCCTGACAAAATCAAGTTCGGATTTTAAAACCTTGTTGTCGGCCCGCATCAGGGCTCCGCATAAAACCAGCAATGCTGTTCCGAAATCACCGGGACGTGAAGTGCCGGATGGACCCCCAATGCGTTTGGTTGCCTGTTGTTCACCAATGGCGCCCAATGCAAAACCGATTATCCCGCCAATAGGGCCTCCCAGTGCCCAGCCCAGTCCTCCCCATAACCATTTCGTCCAGCCTGCCATCTGAAGTCAGAACACCGGTAAATTAAAATGGAGCAATAAATCACACAAACCTGTTACCCGCAGGCAAAATAAATTAAATAAAATCATACGATGTTTATTTGAATAAAAGCCGGGTTATTAAATGGTAGCAGGATCACATTTGTGAAGGAATGGAATCGGGAAGTTTTTCACTGTTTTTCAACTGGTAATTTCCGGAGCGCTGCGGCATGGTTCCGAAAAGGATATCCCATAAAGGCATGGAAACGCTATAGGCCGTATGAATGGAACTGTAGTGATGCAGGCTGTGATGTTTCCACCAGTACTTCAGAAAATTCCGGGGTGGTTTTGAAGCATGCACGACATAATGAATGAGGAGGTAGAAGGAGTAGCCGGAGATAAAACCGGGAAAAAAACCATAGGTATAATCCTGTATACTGACTTTAAACAGGAAAAAAAATCCGACAGCAATGAGAAATGATAATATCGGTGGCATCACCAGCCGGTCTTTATCCCGCGGAAATTCATGGTGTACACCATGCATGTGATATTGAAGTTCGAGCTGTTTTTCCGTAGTGGCATTAAAATGAAATATGAATCGGTGAATCAGGTATTCGATGAAAGTGAATGCAAATGCGCCCAGCGGGTAAAGCCAGAGCAGGTGCCAGGGGCTGAGATTGGCATAACGCAAGTAATAGCCGATAAACAGGACGGCAACCACCAGGTAAAGGATAACCGGGGTGGCAAAATGAGTACGGGTTAGCCTCTCCAAAAACGGATTCCTGAACAGGGTAGCAGAACCGCGGTTGTCAATTTTAAAGTCCTTCATAGCCATACGGATTAAAGAAAAATAATGAAGCCTGAATGCTTCAAAAATACAAAATTTATTTTTTAACCAGGTAGCCGATTAAACGATAAATTAATTTTGCACAGGTATACTCCGATAATATACTGCCTTCCAGGGGCGCTACTTCCACCACGTCAAAGCCCACCACGTTTCTTGACTCAATCACTTTTCTAAGAAAGGTCAGTGTTTCCTCCCAGTATAAGCCCCGTGGCTCAGCCGTTCCCACAGCCGGCATAATGGAAGGGTCGAATCCATCGGCATCGATGGTGATATAAACATCATTTTCAATGTTTTGTAACGCCTTCATCATCCAGTCGGGTTGATTTCTGATCTGATGGGCATAAAAAGTAAAAATGTTGTCCGCACCCTTAATCAGATCCGCTTCCTCCCTGCACTGGGCCCTGATGCCAATTTGTGTCAGCGGCACCTTCAGGTCGTGAATTCGGGCCATCACTGAGGCATGGGAGTATTTATTGTTATGGTAGGAATCCCGCAGATCGGAATGCGCATCCACCTGCAACACACTCAGACCTGGATATTTTTTCAGGTGAGCTCTCACAAATCCAAGGGTCACCGTGTGTTCGGCACCAAGCGACACCACAAATTTTCCATCATGAATCAGTTCAGCCGTTTGTTTTTCAATGATCTCAATGGCTTCGGCATCTACTTTTCCGTTAAAGTCGATGGCTTTTAGTGTGACAATTCCTCCATGTTTATAAGATTCCAGGTCCAGTTCCTCGTCATAAAATTCAACAAAATGAGAAGCTTCGATCATAGCAGCAGGCCCTTTGGCAGATCCGGCCAGGTAGGAAGAGGTGTGCTCATAGGGAACCTGCTGGATCACAAACCTTGACTGCATATAATCACAATATTCGGGTTCAGTGATGCCCAGGAAATTATGTTCGGCAGGAAGAGATTGAAACATGGTGAATAAAATTTAACAGGTTGCCGGCATGCTGACACCGGTAATAAGGGGTTGAAGCTAATCAACACCGTGTCTTTGAATGAATTGAAAATTAATTTTTAAGCAGGCTGGTTACCAGGTCGGCAGCTTCTTTTAACTCAATGGCCGAATATACTTTCAGTCCGGAATCATCAATGATTTTTTTTGCTTCCATGGCATTGGTCCCCTGTAGCCGGACAATAATGGGAACGGGGATGGATCCGATATTTTTGTAAGCATCGACAATACCCTGTGCGACACGGTCGCAACGAACGATACCCCCGAAAATATTGACCAGGATGGCCTTTACATGAGGGTCCTTCAGGATGATACGAAAGGCCTGTTCCACCCGGGCTGCATTGGCTGTCCCTCCCACGTCAAGGAAGTTGGCGGGTTCCCCGCCGGCCAGCTTGATGATATCCATGGTGGCCATGGCAAGTCCGGCTCCGTTGACCATGCATCCCACGTTGCCATCCAGTTTGACATAATTCAGGTTGTGTTCACCGGCTTCCACTTCGGTCGGGTCCTCTTCCGTTATATCGCGCATGGCGGCGTATTCGGGATGGCGGAACAACGCATTTTCATCCAGGTTCACCTTGGCATCCACGGCAATGATTTTATCATCTGCGGTTTTCAAAACCGGGTTAATTTCAAACATGGATGAATCCGTCTGTTCATAAGCTTTGTACAGGGCAGCCACAAATTTTGTCATTTCCTTAAAGGCATTTCCGTTCAAGCCGAGATTAAAAGCAATTTTACGTGCCTGGAAAGCCTGTAATCCAACCTTGGGATCAATTTCTTCCTTATAAATCAGGTGGGGCGTTTTTGCGGCCACCTCCTCAATGTCCATTCCGCCTTCTGTGGAGTACATGATGATGTTTTTTCCGGCATTGCGGTTCAGCAGCACGCTCATGTAAAATTCTTTGGTTGGTGAAGGACCCGGGTAATATACGTCCTGTGCGATGAGTACTTTGTTAACCCGCTTTCCCTGGGTTCCCGTCTGCGGGGTGATCAACTGCATGCCGATGATCGCTCGCGCTTTTTCTCTGACTTCATCCAGCGTTTTGGCCAGTTTCACCCCTCCGCCTTTTCCGCGGCCACCCGCATGAATCTGGGCTTTGACCACCCAACAGCCTGTTCCCGTTTGTTTTTGCAGTTCTTTTGCCGACTCCACAGCCTGGTCAGCGGTATCGGCTACCAGGCCTTCCTGGATGGCTACCCCAAATGATTTTAAAATACTCTTCCCCTGGTATTCGTGTATATTCATGGTTCTGGATTCAGAATTAAACGACTGCAAAAGTAATGGTTTTACACATAAAGACAAGAAAACGGCGGGAATAGGCATAAAAACCGGATCCATTGGCGACATCATATTCATTTCTTCCATGAAAAATATAACAGCCTGATTTCATTCTTCAACATTCAGCCCGGGAGCAAACTGAAGAATAGGCATGGAAATAAAAAAAACGTATGTTTGAATGGTGAATGTTGGTTTTATCCCCGTGTACTAAAAAAAAGTATTCCCATGAAAAAGCTGGTTCTTTCCATTTCCTGCCTGATGTTTGTGTTTTCATCTCCTGGACAACATCAGCCGCCTGCACCTCCGAATCCCCAACATTTGCATCCATCAGGTCCCCCTCCTGTTCCGGCCTATAATCCCGAAACACACCAGCAGGTGGAAGAAAGTGTCCGGGAAGTGATACGGGAATTTAAAAGCATCAGCGATTCCAATGCGGGAATAATCCATGTAAATGACACGGTCAACCGTTTGCAGGCCGGGGCCTTTCCTCCGGTTTACATTACCGCACACGTGGAGTTTCCCGGGAAACCCCAGGATAATCACATCCGGCATACCTTTGTAAAAGATTTCATGATCGCCTCACGAAGCGCATACGATGGCGAAAGGCGAAACAAGTATACGGATAACCGTTACATCTTCGATTATAAAAACCAGACCATCACCAACCTCCTGACTGAAAAATCGGGAAAAAAGAAAGCCACCCGGATGGCGTTCAGCCTGCTGAATTTATCGGCGGACGGAACGGTTAAGGTAATGACGACGGATGATCGTTCGCAGGCCTCCAGCATACTGGAAACAGACGGTTTCGAGGATATTTCCGGATATCATTGCAGGAAATACCTGAAGAAGGATCCGACAGGCATAACAGAAATGTGGATGACCACAGATGCCGGGTTGGAGAATCCCGGGATGCAGGATGCGCTGATGAAGGCGTTTTTTGGAAGCACGGCCTCCATACCCAATTCTTATGTGGATTATAAATCCATCTTAAAAGGAGTACCCGTCCGGCTGGTTTACCTGCCCCAGCAAGCCTTCGGCGAGAAATGCATCATCACCTATGAAAAGATAGAAAAAGGCATCACGGATGAAACGGTATTCAGCACCGACGGGTATGAAGTGAGGCAGGTTAAAACCCTGATGGAACTGATGAAGGCTGCGAAGGAATAAAAAGAGGTGATGTTTTTCATTCATCACCTCATACATTTATACGGGCCGTGTTACCGGATGATCAGCCTGGAATTACGAATCATATGGTCGTTCCTGATCTGTACCAGGTAAATTCCCCCGGCAAACCCGGAAATATCAAGCGGTGTTGTTTCCGCCGGGGTGCTTTCCTGCAGGAGCAGCCGGCCTGTATGGTCGAACAGGCTGATGTTGGCATCCTCATGCATTCCAGTGTGCAGGAAGATCCTGTCGTGTGCGGGGTTGGGATAAACCAGCAGCTGGTTCACTTCTGCTTCACTGATGCCGCTGGTACCGCCAATAGTAACAGTGACAGGTATACGATTGCTGAGGCAGTTGTAGGATGCGGCCTCCACGTTCCAATCATAAAAATAATAGAATAGCGAATTCCCCTGCGAAGACGTAATCAGTTCTACGAGGTTACCGATCACATAGGGGTATGTTACACCACCGCTGTTTCGTTTCAGACGAGGGCCATCATTGCCCCATCCCGGGATGGCCTGGTTGGTAGCCGCATCTGTGCCGATGGTATAATCGTTACCGGCAGGAATGTACCAGCTCAGGTTAATCACCTGCGAATCAGGAAACATATTGACCAGGGCGGACTGAACAAGGCCTCCGCTACTGTCGCGCAACTCCAACAACCGGTTACCGGGGGTGTCGGTATATACTTTTACGCTTTTCAGGGTGCAGTTTTCCGTCACGTTAAAAATTGTGGTGGCGTTGGTGTTGTTGCTTCCGCTGAATTGACTGGACCCGGTATGATAGGGCATGCCGCCGGTAAATAATGCTCCGCCAAAAATGTCGGACGATTCCACATGATAGGTGGTGGTGGAATTTAATACCGGTGTCGTATAGGAGTTCCCGGTATGAAGCAGGTTGCCGCCTGATGCAGCATCATACCAGGCATCATTATTTCCCGTAGCTGTCAGGGTGACGGAAGTGCCGGCGCTGATGGTGGTATCGGAACAAACAGGATCTGACACGGTATGGACCGTAACCTGTATGGGGGCTGAGGTCCATAACTGGCATAACCCCTGGATGGTAAGCGTGTATGAGCCGTTTTGGGTGGCTTGTATATTCTGGCTGGTAGCCCCGTTGCTCCAGGAATAATTCGTCAGACCTGCCGGTGCGGTAAGTTGAACGGAACCGCCGTTGCAGAATTCTGTTTCACCGGCAGCCGATATCACCGGAGTTTCGTCAGGGTTTAGCACCACCATCATGGTTTTTGATACGGCAAAGCAATTGTTGCCGTTCTGGGAAATGCGGACATTATATTCACCGGAAGAACCGGTGGTCAGCGTTTGGTTGGTACTGCCATCAGACCACAGGTAATCAAATCCTGACGGGGCAGTAAAGGTAATGGTTTGCC
>CAYWHE010000142.1:0-10870 GCA_964458125.1 uncultured Flavobacteriaceae bacterium
TGATAATAATGAGGTTCCATGATTAAACATTTATTTAACTTTGATTTCTTCAAAAGTGATTTCCTGTTCTTTCTCACCTTCTGAGGCAGATAAAGGCTGCTGCGGTGAACAGGAAGATACACCGCAGCAACCGGCATTAAAAACACCCTGGTACAACAGGATACTTCCGATGACACCTGTCAGCATACTTTTCTGCACAAGCGCATCACCGATACAGAATAGGCCGAGGGAAACACGCAGCATCCGCATGGCGTTCCAGCCGGACAACCGGTTGTTTATGAAACCCGGTTTCATTTGGCGGCCAACTCTTTTTTGGCAAGGTAGAAATCAACCATTTCAAGTCCGCTTTTCAGCCTTTCATCCAGCGCCTCCAGTGTTTTGGGAGCAGGGATGATGACTTTCTCTCCCGGTTTCCAGTTCACCGGGCAGGCCACGCCATTGGCGGTTACGGTTTGAAGTGCGATCAGCGTGCGTTTGATTTCTTCCATGTTGCGGCCCACGTTCAACGGGTAATACATGATCAGCCTGATCTTCCGGTCAGGATCGATGATGAATACGGCCCTGACGGCTGCCGTTTCACTTTCACCGGGCTGCAGCATGCCATAGCGTTTGGCTACCTTCATATCAATATCGGCAATCACGGGAAAACGGAAATAGACACCCGTTTTTTCCCTGACGTTGTTTACCCAGGCAATGTGGGAGTGAATCGAGTCAATACTCAACCCGATCAGCCTGGTGTTGTGTTTGGCAAAGAAACTTTCCTGTTCCTGGGCAAAAGCGCTCAGCTCCGTGGTGCATACCGGTGTGAAATCGGCCGGATGGGAGAACAGGATGACCCATGATTTTTGTGCATAGTCCGAAAACTTCAGCGTTCCAAGAGTGGTCAGCGCTTCAAAATCGGGAGCAAGATCACCGATTCTCGGCATGGCATACGATTCTTGATTTTCCATGTTAGTTGTTTTTGATTTTATTGTTTAGTGAACTCCAGCTTCCTCCGTTATATACGTTGGTGTAGCCTTTTTCTTTCAGTATTCCCTTGGCTGAAGCGCTTCGCATACCGGAAGCACAGCAGGTGATGACAGGTTTGTTCTTATCGCTCAGTTTGTCCAGGTGCTTGCCCAGCACATCCACCGGGATATTCAGCGAACCGCGGATATGACCGCCCTGGTATTCTCCTTTGGTGCGCACATCCACAATGACTGCGCCCTGCCTGACCAGTTCGGCAAAATCAATTTTCGGACCCAGTCCGAGCAGGTTTTTAATGGTGTTGATCATGAATCAAATGGTTTGAGTGGTGTAGTAATTGACGTCTGTCCAGGAACCGCCGTTGTAACATTCAATTCCTTTCCGGCTGAGCACCTGTGTGGCGATACCGCTGCGGTTTCCCGAGGCGCAACAGAGGATCAGGGGAGCAGGCAGCTTTTTTACTTCGTCCATCCGGGCCTCCAGCTCCTGTAAAGGAATATTGAGTGAGCCGGCTACATGGCCACTGCTGAATTCACCATTTGTGCGAACGTCAACAACGGTGCCTTTTTTTTCATGGATTAATTTTTCTAAATTCATTTTATTCAGGTTGATTGGTTTTTTCTTTTCTGAACAGGCTGATGAACAATCCCCCCGTAACTGCACCGTAAACAGTTGCATTTACCGGGTGTGACGTGATCAGGCAGCCGGAACTGCAGCCGTAATAATACTGGTACAGGAATCCGGCAAGCGCACCGGTCAGCACGCCAAAGGCGATCATAAGTATTTCCTTTTTGTTTTTCATGATTACAATAAAGTCGTAGGTGCGTTATAATGTGTCTTCGGGAGGTGCGTGCGTGCAATACCACTGAATCCATCCGATACATCGCTGAAGTTTTCCCATCCTCTTTGTTTGAGTATGGAGGCCGCAATCATGCTCCGGTACCCGCCGGCGCAATGCAGTACAAAGGGCTTATCTTTGGGAAATTCAGACAGGTGGTCATTGATCCGGTTCAGGGGTATATTCAGGGCTCCTTCCAGGTGCTGGCTGTCGTATTCACTTTTTCTCCTGACATCGATCACCACAGGTTTCTCATGCTGCAGCAACTCTTCCAGTCCGCTGGCCGGCATCCGGTTCACCGTGTCATAAGTTTTACCGGCTTCCTTCCAGGCGCTGAATCCACCGGCCAGGTAACCAATCGTGTGATCATAACCGACTCTTGACAAGCGGGTGATGGCTTCCGTTTCCTTTCCGGTATCGGTAACCAGCAGGATTTCCTGTTTCAGGTCAACGATCAGTTCTCCGACCCACATGGCAAAACTGCCATCCAGACCAATGTTGATGCTGTTCGGGATAAAACCCCTGGCAAATTCATCGGCATTGCGGGTATCCAGCACCAGCGCCTGTGTTTCATTGGCTGCGATTTCAAATTCCCTGGCGGATAGGCCACGCATTCCCCTTTCCAGTACCTCATCCATGCTTTCATACCCCGTGATGTTCATCAGGACATTCTTGGGAAAATAGCCCGGAGGTGCGGTAAGTCCGGTGAGGATGGCGTCAATGAATTCTTCCTTTGTCATGTCGGCACGCAGGGCATAGTTTGTTTTTTTCTGGTGACCAAGGGTGTCACTGGTTTCCTTGCTCATCATTTTTCCGCAGGCGCTGCCAGCTCCGTGATTGGGGTAGATAACCAGGTCGTCAGGCAACGGCATGATTTTATTCCGGAGTGAATCAAAGAGGAGTGAAGCCAGTTTTTCCTGTGTCAGATCGGCCACCACATGCTGGGCGAGATCGGGACGGCCTACATCACCAATGAACAGCGTGTCGCCGGTGATCAGGCCATGTTCCTTTCCGTTTTCATCCGTGACCAGGTAACAGGTACTTTCCAGGGTATGGCCAGGGGTGTGAATTGCCTTTACCGAACAGGCTCCCACCCTGAATACTTCATTGTCGTGTGCCACATGGGCTGCAAAACGAGGTGTGGCTGTCGGACCATATATAATGCCTGCCCCCGTCTTTCGTGTCAGATCCAGGTGCCCGGATACAAAATCAGCATGGAAATGGGTTTCAAAAACGTATTTGATGCGGGCATTATCCTTTTTTGCGCGTTCTATATAAGGATGTACTTCCCGCAGGGGATCAAAAATCGCGGCTTCACCATTGCTTTCCAGATAATAGGCGGCATGCGCCAGACAACCGGTATAAATCTGTTCTAATTTCATTAATGTTGGATTGGTTAATTTACTGTTTACTACAACAAAAGTCTCCAATTGTTTTGCATTCCTTTGTGATCTCGATCACCTTTCTTTTATTACAGCCTTTGTATGATATGATTGTAATCATATTTCTGGAAGCAGGAAAAACGAATACAAATACAAATCCTGAAGGGAAGAATGGATTAATGGCCTATTTCCCTGCGATGCTGTATCAGAGACCCGAAATCAAGTTTTCCCGTTGCAGGTTTGAATGCCAAACAAAAAGTAGAGCGGGCAAAACCTGAACAGGCTGGTTAACATGGAAATGGCCGCTATCACTAAAAGAATGATACCCCATGTCCCGGTAACGGCTCCGGATATAGTTAGCGCAATTAATAAGACTCCCAGCAGAAGACGGATGATCCGGTCTGTTTTTCCAAGGTTAATTTTCATAGCTGTGTTTGTTTGAATTACGAATGCAAAAGTACAACAGCACAACCGGTCGTTACGTGATCATGATCACGCAAGGGCATTTTTCCGGATGATCCTGATCTGGTTCCTGCTGGTTTCAATGAAGCCCAGGTCCTTCAGTTTTTTCAGGAGCCGGGTGGCCGACTCCCGCTGCATGTGCAATTCCCTGGCGATTTCTTCATGGCTCGACTGTATGATGAAATTATCTTTAGCCCTGGCCCTGGAAAGCAGGTATTTCCAAAGACGCTCGTCCATGTTCTGAAAAGCAATATCATCAATAACTTTCAGCAGTTTATCAAATCTCACCTGGTAGGTCATGCCTATGAATTCCCGCCATTCGGTGAATGCCTGCCATTCCTCCATTTTTTCCAGGGGGATGGCCCACAATTCAGTATCGTCTTCGGCTACGGTATGAATTTCACTGGGCTTAAACATGGAGCAACAGGTCAGTGACAGGGCGCAGGTCTCACCGGGCATGACATGGTAGAGAAAGGTTTCGTCACCTTTCGGGTTTTCACGCAAAACGCGTATGCATCCATTGATAACAAGCGGTATGTATTTAATATACTGACCGGGAGTCATCAGCGTTTCCCCGGCCTTGAATTTCATCCGCACGGCATCCTGCTCAAAGGAATGCTGTAATTCAGGAGTTTTAAACATAACAGTTGAAAACAATCGGATTTTCAGGTATCGTACAAAAATACGTAAAATCCTTCTCCGCGGTGAAACACCCGCCATGACACACAGGATATATTCCAGGTTTTGGCCTGGAGTCCACTCCAACCACATCGATGCCTGCATTTTCCTGTCCGTGGCTGCCGGCCCTTCCTCCCGTCTCCCTGAAACCGGCAACGGTTGACTTGCTTCCAACCACCCGAATGATCAGGCCATGCATGTTCGTTCACAACATAATTAATCCCACCTTTGCCACATGAACGGCGTTTTCAATATACGCGTCTATGGCTTGTTACTTCGCGATAACAACGAAGTTCTGGTTTCGGATGAAATCGTCATGGGACGATACATTTCCAAATTTCCGGGAGGGGGCAT
The DNA here is from genome assembly GCA_964458125.1 of uncultured Flavobacteriaceae bacterium. GTDB lineage: Bacteria > Bacteroidota > Bacteroidia > AKYH767-A > OLB10 > CAYWHE01. The sequence continues at coordinate 4,681 of CAYWHE010000142.1, forward strand.
GCAGTATGGTGAAGGTACCCATGATTGCCTGCTCCGTGAGTTCATGGAGGAATTGAACAGGGAAATCCGCATTACCGGTCATTTTTATACCACGGATTTCTTCCAGGCATCTGCTTTTCACCCCAACAACCAGGTGATCAGCATTTACTATTGGGTGGAAACCGAATCACCGGAATCACTGCCGGTAGGTAAGGGGCCTTTCGATTTTTCAAATCCGGACCACAACAGGCAATCGTTCCGGTGGCTTCAGGTACGGCAGTCAGTAACGGATGACATGACCTTTCCCATCGATCAGAAGGTGCTGGGTATGCTGAAGAATTACCTGGCCGGTTTGTAAACGGCGGCTTTAAAAAAACCATTCTGCCTCAGCTGATGTATCAGGGCCTCACAGGCTGTCAGGTTGGGTAACCCCGTTATGAATATATAAAAGAGCTCCCGTTCTTTCTGAATGATTACCTTTTCTTTTTCAGTGAGATCCTGAAGGTCATTGGCCAGGTATAACACATGCTGCAGATTTTCACTGCGGAAAACAGAAACGGTAAAGCCGTTCAGCGAATCCAGGTTGCCCAGGCAATCGGAATAAAGGTGTGAGCGGAATATGCTGTCCAGTTCGGGTGTCAGGGGTGTGTTGTAAACAGCTTCCACCTCTACCGGAGTCATGCCCTGGAGGTTAAGACCGATTTTTCTCGCGGCCGCTGTGCTCAGGTCAATGATCCTCCCTTTTACATGAGGCCCCCTGTCGTTGATACGGACAATAACGCTCTGTCCGTTTTCCGGGTTGGTCACACGCACCAGCGTATGAAAAGAAAGGGTCTTGTGTGCTGCGGTAAAGCTGCTGTTGCTGAAGATTTCCCCATTGGCCGTTTTTTTTCCTTCAAACTTATTCGCATAAAACGATGCAATTCCTGACTGAACCCGGCTTTGCTGGGAGCAGGGGGGCGGAAATGAAAACAATACTGCGAAACAAAGGGTATGGAGCATGGGATTAAGGATGACGGGCGGAGACCGGGATCCGTATAAGGTTACACGAGGCGATGGGCTACCACATGTTGTACCCGTTCAAATAATTGAACGGGGTTATAGGTTCTCCAGTTCAGGTTAGCCAGTTCTCCTCCCGAAACAAGATAATAATCCAGGTTGTTTCGTTCAATTTCCTTTATCACATGCTCCTGGAAATTGACCACGGCCACCCAGCCATCATCCAGGTCTTCAAACCATTCCTGGTAATAACAGTCATCGGAGGCATGATAGTTCAGCACATTTTCACCGATCAGGATAAACTTATTGATTTTATGCTGGAGGAATACATCGATGATGTCGCGCTTCAGCAGCATGATGTCATTATGCAAACAATCGTTCCATTCCCCGATGAATTCAAGAATGGCAAATTCCCTGTCATAATCAGCATACAATACCTTTAAATACAGGGTGGATGAACCGAAATCATCCCACTGCGGGTGAATATAATAATTGTAAATGGTATTGGAGTATTCAAATTCACTGTATTCCTTACCATAAAAAGGAGAATGCTCGTCCTCCTCCGACACGTAAAGATCTCTCCACGAATAATAGGGTTCCAGGTCCTGCATAACCGTAAAAAATTAAGGCTGCTGATGCCGGTTTATAGCTTCCCGGACGCTCCCGAACTGACGCAGAAGCCGGACGGCTTCATGTTCATCCACCGAGAGGGCCTTCATGAGCATGCGTGTGCCGCGATCAATCAGTTTATTATTGCTTAATTGCATATCCACCATTTTATTTCCTTTCACACGGCCCAGTTGAATCATCACGGCTGTGGAGATCATATTCAAAACGAGTTTCTGGGCGGTACCGGCTTTCATGCGGGTGCTGCCGGTGACGAACTCCGGACCGGTGATTACTTCCACCGGATAGTCGGATTCAGCTGCGACTGCGCTGTCCGGGTTACAGGTAATGCAGCCCGTAGCAATTCCGTTCAGGCGGCATTGTTTCAGGGCTCCGGCCACATAAGGTGTACTTCCGGAAGCAGCAATTCCTGTTACGAAATCGTTGGCGGAAATGTTATAGGTCTGCAGATCCTTCCATCCCTGGTCCGGATCATCTTCGGCAAACTCTACGGCCTTGCGTATGGCCCGGTCGCCCCCGGCTATCAGGCCCACCACCAGGCCCTGTTTCACGCCAAAGGTGGGAGGGCATTCCGATGCGTCAACAATGCCAAGCCTGCCGCTGGTTCCGGCGCCGATATAAAACAAACGCCCGCCGGTTTTCATTCTCTCGACAACCGCTTCCACCAGTTTCAGAATGGACGGGATTTCCTTTTCCACGGAAAGAGGCACGGTCTGATCCTCCCGGTTGATGTTCCGCAACAATTCCCCGACCGGCATCCGTTCCAGGTCCTCGTAACGGGAATCGCGTTCAGTAACTTTTTCCATATACGAAGTCAAAAAAGCGGGGGATACTCATCCGGATCAACCTCGTGCATCAGGTTGTAAACGGCATCAAAAATATCTTCGGCTGAGGGTTTTGAAAAATAATCCCCGTCGGAACCATAGGCCGGACGGTGTTCCTTGGCGGTAACGGTAACCGGGGCGGCATCGAGGTACTTGAATCCATTCTGTACTTCGAGCACCTGCTGAAGCATGAAAGCCGTACCTCCGCCGGGCACATCTTCATCCACCAAGACAATCTTATTCGTTTTCTGCAGGGATTCTGTTATACGAAAATGAATATCGAAAGGCAGCAGGGATTGCACATCAATAAGCTCACAACCGATACCGGTTTCCGATAACTGGTGAATAGCGTCCATGGCGATTTTCACGCAGGAGCCGTAGGTCACCAGGGTGACATCGCTGCCTTCGGTCAGCACTTCGGGTATGCCCGGCAGCAGGCGGAATTCTCCCGGGTTGGAAGGCATCCTTTCCTTGGTGCGGTAGCCGTTCAGCACTTCGATGACGATACCCGGTTCATCGGAAGCCAGCAGCATGTTGTAAAATCCTGCAGCCTGGGTCATGTTACGGGGGACCAGCAGGTGAATGCCACGCAGCGACCCCAGCATCATGCTGATGGGTGAACCGGAATGCCAGATGCCTTCGAGGCGATGCCCGCGGGTGCTGATGATCAGCGGGGCCTTCTGTCCGCCGCAGGTCCTGTATTGCAGGCAGGCCAGGTCATCGGTGAGAACCTGGAGGGCATACGGGAGGTAATCGAGATATTGAATTTCAGCAATGGGACGGAAGCCTCTCAGGGCCAGTCCGATTCCCTGGCCGATAATGGTGGCCTCCCGGATACCGGTATCAATGACACGGTTTTCTCCATAACGGGCCTGCAGTCCGGCCAGGGTCTGGTTGACACCACCGATTTGCCCCACATCCTCCCCGAAGAATAACAGCTCGGGTATACGTTTTAGAAGGGCATCGTGATTCGCCAGCAGCACTTCCCGCCCGTCGACCAGTGGAGCCTGTTCCCCGTATTGAGGAGCCACAGCTTCCAGCCTGGCCACAGCTTGTGCCGATTCACTGTATTGATGCGAGTCGTATAACAGTGCGCTGTTTTCCTTCCACTGCCTGTACCAGGAAGACAATGCCCGTTTTTCCGCCGTATCTTCAAACCGAACCAGGCGCAGAATCCTGCTCACGCATGCGCCCAGGTCACGGCGCTCCAGGTCACCGGTTTTTTCAAGCGGGATTTTCAGGCGTCCTATAAATACGGACTGGCTGCTGACCTTCATCAGGTTGGATACAAGCTGGCCCGCCTGCAGGAATTCATTCCGGAGGGAATCGTTGAAGGCATCCCAGGCTCTTTTCCTCGCTTCATTCACCGTTTTCTTCGCCTGTGCTTCAATTTCTTCCAGCCGGGAAACTTCGGCCAAACTACTTTCCAGTATCCACTGCCTCATTTTGGAAATACAATCGTATTCTTCCTCCCAGGCTAAACGTTCTTTCGATTTGTAGCGTTCATGGGATCCCGAAGTGGAATGTCCCTGGGGTTGTGTCATTTCAAGAATATGAAACAGCACCGGCACGTGCAGGCTCCGGCATTTTTCAATTCCTTTCTGGTAGATTTCGCAAAGTTCAGCGTAATTCCATCCTTTGGCCGTATAAATCAGGAAGCCGTCTTTTTCTTCTGTCCGTTCAAACCCGGCCAGCACTTCCGAAATGCTTTGCTTCGTGGTTTGGTACCGGGCCGGAACGGAAATCCCGTAACCGTCATCCCATACCGAAATGGCCATGGGTACCTGCAGTACACCGGCTGCATTAATGGTTTCAAAAAATAATCCCTCCGAGGTGCTGGCATCGCCAATGGTGCCAAAGGCCACTTCATGACCGTCACGGGTGAATTTTTTAAAGCGTTCCCCGGAAAGTGCCGGGTTGTTCCGGTACAAACTCGAAGCGTAAGCCATTCCCAGCAAACGTGGCATCTGTCCACCCGTAGGGGAAATGTCGGCTGAAGAGTTTTTCAGGGACATCAGGTCCTTCCATTCCCCGTTTTCATCCAGCATGCGGGTGGCATAGTGCCCGTTCATGGCCCGTCCGGCAGTGGCTGGTTCATGCTTCGGGTCGGGATGAGCATACAACTGCGCGAAAAACTCCTGTATAGTCAGTAAACCGGTGGCAAACATGAAGGTCTGGTCGCGGTAATAACCCGAGCGGAAATCACCTTCCCTGAAAACCCTGGCCATGGCGAGTTGGGCAACTTCCTTGCCGTCTCCGAAGATGCCGAATTTCGCCTTTCCGGTAAGTACCTCCTTGCGGCCAAGCAGGCTGGTCTGCCGGCTTTCGCAGGCAATCCGGTAGTCGTTTAACACACCGGCCTTAAATTCATCAAACGTGAGGGCATTCAACTCAGTTTCAGGACGTGGATTTATGGATGGGTTCATGCATGCTCGTTTTTCGGGTTCAGGCTCTTACTCCGGGAAACAAAATAACTTCCGGAATCAGCCGGGCCTTCCTCACAAAAATAAGAAAAGGAATTGGAATATCTTCAAGCAGATTTTTATAAAGTGAGAACCAATCCTTTACAAAACAGCCAAGTGGTCTGTTAAAATTCAGGTCTTTTCCACGTGAACCGCCGTTCCGTAGGCGAGCACTTCTGTGATGCCGGCCATCACTTCATTCGCATCGTATCGGATATTGATGACGGCGTTGGCTCCCAGCAGGAGGGCATTACCAATCATCAGGTTGAAGGCCTCTTCACGTGTTTTTTCACATAATTCGGTGTAAATGGAATTTCGTCCTCCAAAAATGGCCAGGAAACCTCCTGCAATATTTCCAAAGACACTTCTGGATCGGACCGTTATTCCTCTCACCAGTCCCAGTTGCCTGGTGATCGTATAACCTTCCAGGTGGGTACTGGTTGTAACAAGTTGTATTGAACTCATGGATTTGTTTTCATCAAATGTAAAATAATTTGTTCAAATCCTGAAATCCAATATCCAAATGGAAATAAAGGAAAAATCAACTTCAAAAAACCGGAAATTTTAAACGAACGGACTGCAGCCTACTTAATTTCCTTTTCCATTTTAAAATGCTGAATGGTATCAAAAAGCAAATATGATTTTCCGGTCATTTCATATCCCTGCTTGCGGTAAAAAGGGATGGCATTTTCACGGGCGTGAAGCATGATCCGCCTGGCTCCCCGTTGTCGGGCTTTCGTTTCGAGGTAGTTCAGCATGGCCGTTCCCAGGCCCTTTCCCCGGAAAGATTCATCCACGCCCATGTACCGGATCTGGGCCTCTTCCGCATGGTTAAAATGCAGGCGGCAAACCCCTGCAGCCCTCTTACCATGGAGGATCAGGGTATGTATCGAAGTGCTATCCGTCGGATCAGCTTCGCTTCCGGCGGCTTGTCCCCAAGGTTTTCGCAGGACCTCGTAACGCAGCCTGAAATAGGCATCGAATTCTGATTCCGTGGATGGTTCCAGCAGGATAAAATCAGCAGGCAGTGTGTTCTTCATCCGGAAGTAAAATGTGTAACGTCTTGTGATTATTGTTTGACAAACCTGCAGGTTTTTGTTCCCGCCTTCATGAAATAGCATCCTGGAGCCAGAAACCCGGCAGGAATTTTCAGTTCACCGTTGTTGGCCAGGTCATCGGTCCAGACGATTCTGCCGGTGATATCGGAAATAGCAACTGAAATGGTTTTGCCGTCAAAGGAAGTGAAATGGAGGAGCAGAAAATCGTGAACAGGATTGGGATACATCGGTATGGACCCGG
>CAYWHE010000143.1:0-10754 GCA_964458125.1 uncultured Flavobacteriaceae bacterium
AGGATTATTCATCCGAAGTGTTCAAACGTTTCTCCACGAACCGGATTGAAATATCCCGTAGACTGGCCGCCGAAAACAGCCAGTCCACAGGTGTGGTCAACGACTCCGGTTACGTGGACGGATACGGAGCCACTTCCCAGGAAGTGCTTACGGCCGCATTCCTGGCCGCTTATTCCGGCACCAGTCCGTCTAAAGTGCAACTCAGTGCATTTCCGAAAATCCCGCTGCCCAACTGGCGCATCACCTATGACGGCCTCTCCAAAATTCCGCTGATCAAGAAACTGTTCCAGAGCGTAAACCTGTCGCATGCTTACCGTTCCACATACAGCGTCAATTCATACAGCACGAACCTCTTTTATAAATCCGATGGTACGGCCAGGGATCAGAGCAACAACTTTATTCCCAAGTATGAAATCGCCCAGGTCTCCATTTCGGAGCAGTTCAGCCCCCTGATCGGCGTGGACATCACCTGGAAAAACAGCCTGACCACCCGCTTTGAATACAAGCGCGACCGCAACCTCTCGCTCACTTACACCGGCATCCAGTTAACCGAAGTGAAAGGTTCTGAAATCGTCATCGGTTTGGGCTATCGCGTCCCGAAATTCAAGCTGCCCTTCAAAATCAACGGCAAAGTGGTCAGGTTGAATAACGACCTGAACCTGACGGCTGATTTCGGCATCCGGAAGGACAACACCATCGTGCGCCGCATGCAGGAACAAACCAACCAGCCCACGGCCGGTATGAAGATCACCACACTGAAGTTTGCCGCTGATTACGCCATTAATGAACGCCTGAATTTGCGGGCTTTCTTCGATAAAACGATCAACAAACCCGTGGTTTCCACTTCTTTTCCGACAGCCAATACGCAGATCGGTATCTCCATCCGCTTCACCCTGGCCCAGTAACCCGGATTTCTTTTTAAATGGTTGAACGGCTTGCGTATGAACGCCTAAGCGAATATTTGAGGGAACTAAAACCGGGCGTCTTTCCTGCTTTTGGAAAAAAGTTTTACTTTTGTTCGGAAATTCATATTTGACGATGGAAAAACAAACAGCCGTACTCGAACACGTGATTATCAAGTTTGCCGGTGATTCGGGTGACGGGATGCAGTTGACAGGAACTCAGTTTACCAATACCGCAGCATTATTCGGCAACGACCTCAGTACCTTCCCGGATTTTCCGGCTGAAATAAGGGCCCCCCAGGGCACCCTGGCCGGGGTGTCGGGCTACCAGCTTCATTTTGGAAGCGTGAATATTTACTCTCCCGGTGATGTATGTGATGTCCTCGTGGTCATGAATGCAGCCGCCCTGAAAGCCAACCTCCGGTTTTTAAAGAAAGGGGGAACCATCATCGCCAACACCGACGGCTTTGATCCGAAAAACCTCCGCCTGGCCAGCTATCCCGAAGGAAAAAATCCTATTGAAGACAACTCGCTTGACGAGTTCCGGCTCATCACGCTGGATGTGACCAAGATGACGCGTGCAGCGCTGACCGAATCGGGCATGGGCACCAAGGAAATCGACCGCGCCAAGAATATGTTCGTACTGGGATTCCTATACTGGATGTACAGCCGCTCCCTGGACAACAGTATAAAATTCCTGGAAGAAAAATTTTCGAAGAAAAAGGATATCCTCGATGCCAACGTGAAAGTGCTCAAGGCCGGTTATCATTTTGGCGAAACCTCCGAAACTTTTACCACACGTTACGAAGTGAATCCCGCGCCCATGCCGGCCGGCGTTTACCGCAACATCATGGGCAACCAGGCTACGGCCCTGGGTTTGATCGCCGCCGCCAGGCAGGCTAAACTCCCGCTTTACCTGGGCAGTTACCCGATTACCCCGGCCTCCGACATCCTGCATGAATTATCCAGGCATAAAAATTATAACGTCAAAACCTTCCAGGCCGAAGACGAAATTGCAGCCATCTGCTCCGCCATCGGGGCCTCTTTTGGCGGTAACCTGGCCGTGACCACCTCCTCCGGTCCAGGCATCGCTCTCAAAGGGGAAGCCATGGGACTGGCCCTGATGCTGGAACTTCCCCTGGTCATTATCAACGTGCAGCGGGGCGGGCCTTCCACCGGGCTGCCCACCAAAACCGAACAAAGTGACCTGATGCAGGCCGTTTATGGACGAAACGGGGAGTCACCCATTCCGGTCATCGCGGCCTGTTCTCCTGCCGATTGTTTTGAAATGGCCTTTGAAGCCTGCCGCCTGGCCATTGAATTCATGACACCGGTGATGCTGCTCACCGACGGATATATTGCCAATGGCGCTGAACCCTGGCGTTTCCCGAAGGCGGCTTCATTGCCTGAAATCAATGTTCGCTTTGCCAAAGCAGCGGAAGGCGAAAAATTTCTCCCTTATAAACGCGATGAGAAATTATCAAGGCCCTGGGCCATACCCGGAACCAAAGGCCTGGAACACCGGATCGGCGGGCTGGAGAAACAACATGAAACGGGTAACATTTCCTATGATCCCGAAAACCATGAATTCATGGTGCGCATGCGGGAAGCCAAAACGGAAAAAGTGGCCGATTACGTTCCGGTACAGACCATCGATAACGGTACGGACAAAGGCAGGCTGCTGATCCTCGGCTGGGGCTCCACTTACGGTGCCATTAAAACGGCCGTGGTGCAGGCCAGGGCCGAAGGGTATGACGTATCGCATGCCCATCTCAGGTACATACGTCCCTTCCCGAAAAATCTCGGTGAGCTGTTGTACAATTACGATAAGGTACTCATACCGGAGATGAATACCGGACAGTTGATAAAGATGATCCGGGATAAATTCATGATTCCTGCCATCGGGCTGAATAAAATACAGGGCATGCCCTTCGCAGCCGGGGAGATCAATGCTAAAATTAAAGAGTTGCTCAGCTAAACCAAATATCGAATTACCTTATTTTCTGATTTTATGGATACGACCACCTTACCCGATACCGGGGAACCCAAATTAACCGCCAAGGACCTTGTCACGGATCAGGATGTGCGCTGGTGCCCGGGTTGCGGAGATTATTCCATCCTCAAGCAGGTTCAGACCGTTATTCCCGAGCTCGGCATCCCCCGTGAAAAAATTGTTTTTGTTTCCGGTATCGGTTGTTCCTCGCGCTTTCCCTATTACATGGAAACCTTCGGCATGCACAGCATTCACGGACGGGCCACAGCAGTGGTGAGCGGGCTGAAAGCGTCCCGGCCCGACCTGAGTGTGTGGATCGTCACCGGTGATGGTGATGCATTGTCCATCGGCGGCAATCATTTCATTCATATCCTGCGCAGGAACTTCAATGTCAACATCCTGTTGTTTAACAATGAGATTTACGGCCTGACCAAAGGGCAGTATTCCCCGACTTCGGAAGCTGGCAAGGTGACCAAGTCCACGCCCATGGGCAGCCTGGATCACCCGTTTAACCCGATCGCCCTGGCCATGGGTGCTGACGGCACATTTATCGCACGCAGCATGGATCGCGACCCGGTTCACCTGAAGGAAATGTTACGCCGGACGGCCGCTCATAACGGAACCTCTTTCCTGGAGATCTACCAGAACTGCAACGTCTTCAACGACGGAGCGTTTGAGATTTATACAGAAAAGTCTACCAAAAAGGAAGAAACCCTGTTCGCTGAAAATGGTAAGCCCCTTATTTTCGGAGCCGACCGGGATAAGGGTATCAAACTGGATGGATTCAGACCGGTGGTCGTAAACCTGGCCGAGGGCCATTCGGCCAGCGATTTATGGATACACGATGAAACGGACAGGGTGAAAGCGGGTATACTGAGCCGTTTCTTTGATAATCCGAAAAAACAGGAACATCATTTTCCAAGACCGTTCGGTGTGTTTTACACTGAGGAACGTCATTGTTATGAAGAGTCCCTGCAGGCGCAAATGGATGAAGCCATGTCCAAAAAAGGTGCGGGAGACCTGGATAAACTGCTTATGGGCCGAGAAACCTGGGAGATCCACTAAACCGTCACCGGGTTCGATCAGTTGCTTTTTACCGGAATACCATCCGGGAAACATCATTCCATACCTTCATAATGCCTTCACGCAGGGAGATGCTGTGCTTCCAGCCGAGTTGATGGATTTTGGAAACATCCAGCAGTTTACGGGGTGTTCCGTCCGGTTTGGTCGTGTCAAAAACAAGTTCCCCTTCATAGCCTGTAATTTCTTTCACCAACAGGGCCAGGTCCTTAATGGTGATGTCCACCCCCGTGCCGATGTTGACATGTTGGGCTTCCTGATAATGTTGCATCAGAAAAAGGGAGGCATCAGCCAGGTCATCCACGTGCAGGAATTCCCGCATCGGTGAACCCGTTCCCCAGATCTCCACGGCAGGTCTGGAATTATTTTTAGCATCGGAAAATTTCCGGATCAGCGCCGGAAGCACATGGGAATTTTTCAGGTCGTAATTGTCATTCGGCCCATAGAGATTGGTCGGCATGGCTGAAATAAAATTACAGCCGTATTGCATCCGGAAGGCTTCGCACATTTTAAGTCCGGCAATTTTCGCCAGGGCATAGGGTTCATTGGTGGACTCCAGCGCTCCGGTCAGCAGGTATTCTTCCCGGATGGGCTGGGGGCATAGTTTCGGGTAGATACAGGAAGATCCCAGGAATAATAATTTTTGAACGCCCGTTTCATAAGCCTGCCGGATGACGTTGTTCTGTATCATCAGGTTGTCGTAAATGAAATCGGCCCGGTACGTGTTGTTGGCCACAATTCCGCCCACCTTGGCCGCAGCGAGAAAAACAAAATCCGGTTTTTCAGATTTGAAAAAATCCTGTACCGCCTGCTGCTGTCGTAAATCCAGTTCGGAAGAACTTCGGGTGACGATGTTGGAATACCCGGTGGCTTCCAGTTTCCTTTTGATGGCCGATCCAACCATTCCCCGGTGACCGGCAATGTATATTTTATCCTCTTTGTTCATAACTTATGCCGTTCACCGGAACCGGACCGGCTGCAAACCTGCACCTGTTATTTCCTCCCGCAAAACCGCCTGTGCAGGCCCTGAAGGAAATCAGCAGTTGAAAACAGCTATTTTACTTCAGGGTTATATTTCGTGATAATTAATAATCTTATGTCCTCCTTCCCGCAGGTACTTATCGCGGCTGAAGAGGTTGATGTCGGAAGCCACCATTTCCCTGACGATGGCGTTCAGGTCGTATTTGGGTTTCCATCCGAGTTTCTGCTGCGCCTTGGAAGCGTCACCAATTAAAATATCCACTTCCGCCGGGCGGTAATACTTTTTATCGATCAGCATCACTTTTTTCCCGGCAGCCACCTGGTACTTGGGGTTGTTGCATTTGGTCACGATGGCGTATTCATTTTCGGCTTGCCCTTCAAAGGCGATTTCGATTCCGGCTTCAAGGAAAGCCATGCGGATGAAATCGCGGACCGTGGTGGTGATGCCGGTTGCCACGACAAAATCTTCAGGTTTTTCCTGTTGCAGCATGAGGTACATGGCTTCCACGTAATCGGCGGCATGCCCCCAATCTCTTTTGGCATCGATGTTTCCCATGTACACTTTATCCTGTAACCCAAGGACTATACGCGCTACGGCACGGGTGATTTTCCTCGTCACGAAGGTTTCGCCGCGCAGGGGAGATTCGTGGTTGAAGAGAATGCCGTTGACGGCATACATGTTATACGACTCCCGGTAGTTGACCATGATCCAGTAGGCATAAAGTTTGGCAACGGCATAAGGGGAACGGGGATGGAAGGGTGTTGTTTCCTTCTGGGGGATTTCCTGCACCAGGCCGTATAATTCAGAGGTGGAGGCCTGGTAAATGCGGCATTTGTCGACCATACCCAGCATCCTCACCGCTTCCAGAATGCGCAGGGCGCCAATCCCGTCGGCATTGGCCGTGTATTCCGGAGTGCTGAAACTCACCTGCACATGCGACATGGCGCCCAGGTTGTAAATTTCGTCCGGCTGAACTTCCTGGATAATGCGGATGATGTTCGTGGAATCGGTGAGATCACCGTAGTGAAGTTTGAACCGCACGTTTTCCTCATGCGTATCGCTGTAAAGGTGGTCGACCCGTTCGGTATTGAACAGGGAACTCCTGCGCTTGATGCCGTGCACCAGGTAGCCTTTGTTCAGCAGGAATTCGGCCAGGTATGCACCGTCTTGCCCGGTGATGCCTGTAATCAAAGCAGTTTTCATATGCCCGTCTCGTTAGGTTGGTTGTTGGTCAGGTTGATAATCCTGTTCAATACGCTGGTTGCCCCCTGTAAGTTGCAGAAACAGGCAAAATAAAAACCTGTTTAATCAGCCAGGGTGTATGGCACATTCATGGGTTTACGGTGCAAAGTTCCGAAAAAAACATGAAGATTCTTCCTGCTGTGCATCCGGCTTCCATTAAATTCACAACCCGTGGCCGAACAACGGTATAACTTCCCGAATATCCGTAAAATTTTGAAGTGATTTAATTATAAATTTGTACGGATTATGCATTCCTGTCCCGGTAAATATCCGGAAAGAATGTAAAACCTTTGATTGGGATTTCAGTATAACTTATTTTTCGAATGTATTTAATTCAGATGTACGCATGAAGCCTGCCGGTAATAACAATGCCATTTTAGACCAGAATGACATTAAAAAAACGCTAATAAAGGTACTAAAAAACTGGTATTGGTTTTTAATTTTCCTGTCCCTGTCGGTGGCCGGATCCGTATTGTACCTCTATAAATCAACCAAATTTTACGGTGCCAGCGCCACCATACTGGTGAAGCCCCAGAAAAACGCCTTTAAAGACGCCCTCAGCGACCAGCTGCCCATGGGCCCGAAAAAAGAAGACCTCGCCAATGAACAGATGATCATGGCCTCCACGAAACTGGTGGAAGAGGCCGTTTCCAAACTGAACCTGGATATAGCCTACTATATCGAAGGCCGTCTGAAAACAGGCGAGGTTTATAAAGGAACGCCTTTCAGCGTGGAAGGAAAAATCCTCGACCCTTCCTTGTACGGTGTGCCCTTCCGTATTGTCATCCTCAATAAGGACAGGTATAAGCTGGATCTGGACCTTGAGTATTATAAGTTTTCCAAAGTCCAGCGTTTTGGCGAGCCCATTGTCAATGAAAAATTTTCGCTGGTCATCAATGGCAATTCCACCACCATCGCCGCCAATTCCCGGATCAGCGACATCAAGTACCTGTTTCGTATCAGCGATCAAACCCAGGTGGTGAGGCATTACCAGGGCGCGCTCAACGTAACCACCTCCGACCAGGCTTCCGCCATTCATATCGCAACGGAGGATCCTGTTCCGGAAAAGGCCGTTGATTTTTTAAATACCCTGGTGAATCTGTATATTGAAAATTCCGTTTCCGTCAGCAAGGAAATCAATACCAATACCCTGGCTTTTATTGATAATGAGCTGCGGCAGGTGGAAACGGACCTGATGGGCGATGAATCCAACCTGGAACAGTTCCAGCGCCAGCGTACCCCCATCAACCCGACAGAAACCGGAACGGCTTACTTTACCCAGAAAATGGAAGCGGAAAAGGAAAAGGCCAAACTGATGGCTCAGCTTGATGCCATCAACAGCCTGACCGAAAACCTGAATTCTTCCAACAAGGAAATCAACATCTCCCCATCCATTCTTGCCGAAACCAACGATCCGGCTTTGTCTTCAGCCATTACGAAATTATCCGATCTGCAGCAGCGCAGAAGCAGCCTGTTGTTCAGCAATACCCCCAGCAGCCCGGTGGTGAAGGAAGTGGACCAACAGATGGTCGACATCCGCCAGACCATTCTTGGCAGCATCTATAGCGTGAAAAAATCCCTTGTATCCAAAATCAACAGCCTGACGGCCCAGGTGGGGGAATATGAGGGATCCATGCAACAAATGCCCTCCACCCAGCGAGGTCTGACCAATTATGCCCGGAAAGTGGAGATCAGCGAGAAGATTTATCTGTTCCTGCTGGAAACGCGCGCACAAACCGTTATCGCAAAAGCCGCGATCGTGGCCGATAAAACCATCCTCGAACCCGCCTCCTTCACCGGACTGATACGTCCCATACGGGAAAAAATCCTGTTCATGGGCGTCGGCATCGGCATGGCCCTCTCCTTCCTGGTCATATTCCTGAAAGGCGTATTTATGAATTATGTGCAGACCAAGGAGGACCTGAAGGACCTGACCACCCAGCCCATCATCGGAGTCATCGGTAAAAGCAAGGAAGCGAAAGAAAACTACCTGGTCGTGGATAAATTTCCCCAGTCCGTCACCAGCGAAGCTTTCCGCGTCATTCGAACCAACCTGACCTACTTCAGCCCGAAATCCACCAGCAAGGTGGTACTGGTGACCTCATCGGTAGCCGGGGAAGGAAAAACCTTCTGCGCCATCAATATCGCTACCATCCTGGCCAAGGCCAAAAAGCCGGTCATCCTGATCGACCTCGATCTGCACAAGCCCAAACAGGCCAATGCCTTTAACCTGCAGAACGATGTGGGCATCACCTCCTACCTCGTGGGTAAGGCTACCCTGAACCAGGCCATCAAGGATACGCCGGTGGACAACCTCAAAATTATCCTCACCGGTCCCCGTACCCCGAATGCTTCGGAACTGATCCTGGACCCCATGCTGGAACAGCTGATCCGGGAACTGAGGAACACCTATGAGTATATCATCCTGGATACGCCGCCGGTCGGCCTCCTTTCCGATGCGCTGGTGCTGATGAAACTTTCCGACCTGAACCTGTACGTACTGAAGGCCAACTACAGCAAGAAGGATTTCGTGGACATCGCCCACCACATTATCGAAAAGAACAATATTAAGAGCCTGAGTTTTATCCTCAACGGTGTCAATGCGAAAAACATCCCGGGAGGATACGGTGGCGGTTATTACAAGTAAAGCCTGCAGGCTGTTGCCGGAGGCAGGCAGCACCCTGTCCATACACAGATGAGTTATATTCAGGAACCAAGGGACATCAAGGGTAACTCCATGCGGAATGCATGGGACTGCCTGCGCGCCCATACCAATAACGGCCATAAAAAAAGAATGGTACTGATTGCTTTCCTGATTATGGTTTCCGCCATTATGGATGTGTTCGGGCTGGCCTCCATCCTGCCCCTGATCAAGGCTGCCACGGAACCGGGCTTCATCCTGCAGAACAGGTATTCAGCCTTCGTTTATAACGCCCTTGGCTTCGGCAACGAAAAAAGCTTCCTGTTCTTCCTCATCATGGTGGTGCTCGTGTTTTTCCTCTGCAAGAGCATTTTCGGGCTGATGGTGAATTATTACCAGACGCGGTTCACCGCCGATGTGGCCAGCTACATATCGCGGAACCAGTTTTCCAAATATTACAGCCTCGACTTTTACAATTTCAGCAACATCAACTCCTCCCTGATCATCAACCATGTGCTGCGCAACCCTACTTCCTTCGTGGAGTTCGTGCTGCTGCCCCTGATCATGCTGTTTTCGGAAGCCGTCATCGTCCTCCTCATTATCGGGGCCATTGCCTGGTACAACATCACCCTGTTCAGTTTTATCCTCCTCACCGTCGGTCCGGCCACCTTCCTGATTTATTATGCCATACGGCACAAGAACCAGCGGATCGGACGGGGCATCGATGAAAACTATCCCCTGGCGCTCAACGCCCTCAGCCACAGCATCATGGGGTACATCGACATCAAGCTCGCCAACAAGGAAGAGCATTACCGTAAAAAATTCATGGGCTTCCAGCAAAAACTCAACCACCTGACCATGATGTCTTACCTGCTGAACATGATCCCCCTCCGTGCCAATGAAGTGGTGGCCCTGCTGGGCATGGTGGTGATCTTCATTTACGCGATTTTCTTTTCCGACAACCATGATAACGTTATCATATACGTAGGCGCCTTTGCTGCGGCTTCCTACCGCGTGATGCCTTCGATGAACCGGATTCTCAACTCCCTGCTCTTCATCAAAAAGAACCAGGTCTCCATCGAGAACATGAACATGTACAACGATCTCTACAAGCGGGAGAAGGACATCAACACCTCGGTGCCGGTTTCCTTCCGGGAAAACATTGAATTCCGCGATATTTCGTTCCGTTTCCCGGAATCCCGCATGCAGATCCTGAAGAACATCAGTTTCACGGTGAATAAGGGAGAGAAGGTCGGTTTTGTCGGCTCCTCCGGGTCGGGCAAGACCACGCTCATGAACCTGATCCTGCGTTTTTACACCGAGGAAAGCGGAGCCATCCTGATCGACGGCAAACCGTTAAAAAGGGAAAACACGTCCTGCTGGAGAAGCATGATGGGTTATGTGAAACAGGATATTTTCCTCCTCGATGGCAGCATTAAGGACAACATTGCCTTCGGCGAAGAACAGGTGGATGAAGAGCGGCTGAAAAAGGCCATCCGGCAGGCTTCCCTTGAACAGTTTATCGGCACCCTTCCCATGGGCTGGGATACGCCGGTAGGGGAGAAGGGTTCGCGTTTGTCGGGCGGGCAACGGCAGCGCATCGGCATTGCGCGTTCGCTTTACCGGAATGCCGAAATCCTGATTTTTGACGAAGCGACCAGCGCCCTCGATAATGAAACCGAAAGCTCGGTTACCGAATCCATTGACGGGTTGTCGGATGCCGATAAAACCATTTTTATCATCGCCCACCGCATCACCACGCTGAAGAACTGCGACCGCATTTATGAACTGAAAAACGGTGAGATCAATGGGGTGTATTCCTATAATGAACTGCTTGAAAAAGTCGTATAGCAAAACCGTTAATGAAACTCCTCGCAGCAAGCTGCGAGGTATCAACATGGAAAATTTTATTTG
>CAYWHE010000144.1:0-10584 GCA_964458125.1 uncultured Flavobacteriaceae bacterium
ACAAGGACAAAGTCCGAAGTGAAAGTCTTAGTCGAATGAATCCCGGTCGCGAAGCGAATCGGGATGGGTTCAGGGCTTTCCCTGGGGTTCATACCCTTGATTTCGCCAAGCGGTTTACAACGGTATCGCCGATTTCCTTCTTTTCCATACCTTGGTAAAGTTCATCCGTGTTACCTATGTTGCCCTTAACCGGTTTACAGATCAGGTAAAAGCCTGCGGGGATCAGCTGAAGACACCCTGGAATGCAGGCATCATTGCTGGCTCCGGGCTTCTCCGTCTCACCGGAAAAATTATTGTATTTTGTCTCCCTCATTTGGCCATCCCGGTATGAATGCCATCGGTATCAAACCCAAACTCCGCACCTTCGACTTTACCATCATCGTCATCAGCCTGGTGATCGGCATGGGGATTTTTCGCAACCCCTCCCAGGTGGCGCTGAAGGCGGAAATACCATCTGTTTTCTTTGCGGCCTGGATCACCGGCGCCATCATCAGCTTTATCGGGGCCCTCACCTTTGCCGAAATAGGCTCCCGGTATCCCGCACCCGGGGGATTTTATAAAATATTCTCGCATTGCTATCATCCGGCCTTTGCCTTCATGGTCAACTGGGTCACGGTCATCAGCAATGCCGCCTCCACTGGCCTGGTGGCCATGATGGGGTCGGCCTATATCGCCCCCTTGTTGCTTCCCGGCTGGAAGGAGGAGCAGGCCGTTGCATTCATCAGTATCGGATCCATCTTCGTCATTTATTTCGTCAACCTGCTGGGTATCACGATCAGTTCCAAAACATTGAACGGCCTGATGTTTATTAAGATGGGCATGCTGCTGTTGCTGATTTCCATGATCTTTGTTGCAGAACCGGCACCCGAAACAAGGATGGCCGGGGTAAGCGCTTACCTGCCTGCTTCAGACTGGCTCAGGGCCTTTACGCTGAGCTTTATCCCCGTCTTTTTCACCTACGGCGGCTACCAGCAAACCATGAACTTCGGCGGAGATGTGCATGAACCCTCCAGCACCATGCCCAAAGGAATTTTCATTGGTATGCTGCTCATTCTCTTTTTTTACCTCGGGGTGAATTATTCCTGCTACCGGGTATTGGGCTTTACCCATCTGCAGCAAACCACCACTCTGGCTGCGGACATGACTGGCAGCTTATTCGGTCTTGAAGCTGAACGTATCGTATCGGTTGTCATGTTCCTGGCTGTGATGGCCTATGTCAACGTGTCCATCATGAGCAACCCCCGCATTTATTACGCCATGGCCCAGGACAGGGTCCTGCCTGCCATATTCGGCAGGGTGCATGCCCGCACGCAGGTACAGGTGGTGGGCGTCACCGTATTTTGTGCCTTTATCATCATCAGCCTCACCCTGGTCAAATCCTTCCAGGGCATCCTGGATTATGTGATGTTCTTCGACAGCATCAGCCTCATCACCGCAGCGGCGGCCATCTTCATTCTCCGAAACAGGGCCCGACGGGAAAATCTACCGGATGCACATGTCTATAAACTCAAAGGATACCCGTATTTGCCTGTTCTATATATCCTCGTATACGGGGTGGTGAATATAGCCGTCCTGTTGTCGAATCCGCAGTCGGCCGCCTGGGGCTTCCTGCTCTTCCTGGCCGGGTTCCCGTTATTTTATATACTTCAAAGAATCACCGGGAAAAAAAATTCATGATGGTAATGGTCCAAATAAAAGGCCGAAGTGCTTTTCCTGAACAGTCAGGCACGGGAAACGAAAACATATATTTGGGATTGCAATTTCAGGATGCTCATATTGCAGAGGAAAAAAATTAAACGAGAAAGAACCATCATTAATAAACACTCGCCGAAACATGGAAAACGCTGCTCAACTCAAATCCCTTTTCCTTTTGGATCCCGGAATCACATTTCTGAACTTCGGTTCATTTGGCTCTTGTCCAAAGCCCGTTATGGAGGATTACATCCGCTGGCATTATAATCTCGAAAGGGAACCCGTTCAATTCATGATGGTCAATGGACCCCGCTTCCTGAAGGAATCCAGGGATGCCCTGGGACGTTATGTCGGCTGTGACGGGGATGACCTGGTATATACGATGAACCCATCCTACGCCATCAATATCATCGCCAAAAGTTTTCCCTTGCAGGAAGGGGATGAGATACTCAGCACCAGCCTGGAATACGGCACCATGGACCGTACGTGGAAATATTATTGCGGAAAACACGGAGCGCGATACATCAGGCAGTCCGTTTCCTTGCCCATACCGTCCAAAGAGGAGTTCTTAAAGGAGTTCTGGAAGGGTTATTCCCCCGGGACCAAAGCCGTCTTCATCAGCCATATCACCAGTTCCACCGGTTTGATCCTGCCTGTGAAAGAAATCTGTGAACGGGCGAAGGAACTTGGCCTCATCACGATCGTGGATGGCGCTCATGTTCCCGGTCAATTACCCCTTGACCTGCAAACCCTGCCTGCCGATATCTATACCGGGGCCTGCCATAAATGGATGATGACGCCTAAAGGTTGCTCCTTCCTGTATGTGAAAAGGGAATTTCAGCATTGGTTTGATCCCCTGCTCATCAGTTGGGGATTTGAAAGCCTGAAACCATCACATTCACGTTTTATTGACTACCATGAGTTGCAGGGCACCCGCGATTTTTCAGCCTTCCTCACCGTACCTGCCGCCCTGCGTTTTATGGAAGAACACCAGTGGCCGGAGCAGGCTGCACGATGCCGAAACCTCGTCCAGGAATACGGACCCCGGCTTTGTTCTCTTCTAAATACCCGGCCCCTGGCCCCTCTTGCCGATGATTTTTACGGACAGCTGTTCAGCGCACGAATCCAAACCGGCGATCCGGAAAAACTGCAGCAACTTTTATTTCAGAAATATAAGATCGAAATACCCGTGATGCGGCATGATGACCAGGTCTTCATCCGCTTTTCCGTACAAGCCTATAATTCTCCGGAAGACCTGGAAAATCTGCTGAATGCCTTGAAGAATATACAAAAAACAACTTCGTTGCTTAACTAAAATCGCAAAGCTTTTTTTTGGTCTGAAGTGTCAGGTATACCAGAACCATTAAACAATTAACTAATCCCTGAATGAGAATGGCAGTTCTACAACTGCATTTTTCCTTCAGGTTGAACTGCTCCCGCAACCCCTGTTGTGTCAGGATTATTTTTTCCTGGTGAATTCACCCCGCCAGGTGGCGGGGCAGGGTAGTTCACCCCGTGCTGTTCCCGTTTAAGCCTCCCAAGGGGAAACTTCCTGCCCGCAATTGTCGGATGTTGAAAGTTTGGTGTCAGGAGATTCTGATTTTAACCTGTCACCGCTTTCGGCCTCATTCAAACCGCCTGCTGTCTCCTGCTGTTTCTCCCCATTCCCTGAACGGATTTCATTCAACTAAAGCTTTTCACTCAACCCCGGGTAAGGCGTGTAACCGGTAAGGTCTGCTGAAACCGCAAGGAAAAAACGATAATCAAATTTTCCCTGAACCGTTTCACGGTCATTGGAATTCATACGGGAATAATGATACTTTTGCGGTATAACAATTATTGACAGATGGTTCGTTTTTGAAAGTTGAGATGAAAAATCCCCGCCCGGTTAAATTTATTTTCTTTTTCCTCCTCCACTTTGCCTTCCTCTTCCCCCTGGAGGCCGGGAACCCTTCCGGCCTGGCTCTGGCCGATAGTTTGAGAAAGATGGCCGGTTCTGATCCGGATAAGGTCATTCGGGTTGCGGATAGCCTGGAAAAGGCAGCTCTTGAAATGGGAGACAGCCTGTTGTACGTCCGGACCCTGGACGCGAAAGGATTGGCTAAACGCAATAAGGGTGATTATGCGGAAGCGATCCGGATTCATTCCCTGGCCTATTCGATTTACCAGCAAATGCATAACCAGCGATCTGCAGCCGGAAACCTGAGCAGCATCGGCATCATTATGCTCCGGACCAACCAGATGAAGGAGGCGAAGAAATATTTTCTCGATGCCTTGAAAATGCTTGAGCCAACTGATTCCGTCATGCTGAATGTGGTGTACACCAACCTTGGTGTGGCCTATGATTATTCCGACCGTCCTGATAAGGCCATTGAATCCTACCAGCAGGCCATGCGATACATCAACCCGACAGATAAGTATTCCCTGGCGGTGTCGGAATTGAATATCGGGGTTTGTCATGATTTTCTGAAAGACTTCAGACAGGCTGAAGCCTGTTACTTCCGGGCGCTGGAATACCAGAAATCCACGGGCAACCAGGATTTACTGGCCAGGATCTGCATTTCACTGGGGGGCATGTATTTCGAACGCGGCAATATGGAAAAAGCCTATGAGTTTTTTGAAAGGGGAGGGAAGGCTGCAAAGGAAAGTCATTCGGTGGAATTGGAAGAGAAATATTACGAAAATCTTATTCCTTTCTATATACGGAAAAAGGACAGTGAGAAGGCACTGTATTATGTCGGGAAGCTGAATAAACTGAAGGCTGAGATCTACAGCCGGGAGCAGTCTAAAAGTATTGCAGAAGCCGAAACTCATTTCAAGGTGGCTTTAAAAAACAAGGAAATCGAAAACCTGACCATCAGCAAGAACCTCGCTGACCTGAAAATGGAGCGGGACCGCTGGATACGGCTGATCATGCTGGGGGTGTTAACCCTGAGTCTGATCATTCTTTTTATTGTATACCGGAATTATAAGCTCCGGAAAAAGAATATCTACCTGCTGGCCCGCGAGAAAAAACTGGTGGAAAGTGAAAAGATGATACTGGAGAAAAACAATGAGCTGCTCGAAAGTCAGAATATACTGGCACGGTATGAAATTCTGAAAAGCCAGGTGAGCCCGCATTTCCTGTTCAATACACTTAACGCCTTGTCGTACCTCATTGAAAGCGATCCTGAAAAAGCCGTGGCCTTCACCAATGCGTTTTCAAAATTATACAGGAAAGTGCTGGAGCTGAAGGATAAAAACCTGATCACCCTGGAGGAAGAACTCAGCCATGTGACTTCTTATTTTTTCCTGCAGCAAACCCGTTTTGGCAATAAATTAAAAATAAGGCAGGAGATCGGAAAGGAATGTTTGCAGTGCCGCCTGCCGCCATTCTGCATTCAGCTGACCGTTGAAAATGCCATCAACCATAACCGGGTGACGGAAACAGAACCCTTGATGATCCGCATATATACGAAGGATCATGTCCTGTATATTGAAAACAACCTTCAGCCCAGGGCCGAAACGGTAAAATCTACCTCCGTGGGAATTGCCAATATCCGGGCGCGGTATTCTTTTTTTACTGAAAATGCCCCGGAGTTTACCAAAACAAGCGGTACCTTTATTGCCAGACTTCCCCTTCTTTCCGCAGAATGAAACAAATGCTGAAATTGGAACCTGCCGGCGAAATGCTGATCAGGGACCGCTACCCACTGCTGCTGCCGGCAATTTTTCAATCGGGAACAACAAACGCTTTATTTTGCCCTGAACGAACACTGCAGTTGTCACGGCAGATTTCATTCATGGCTGAACCCGGCAGCATGATCCATTCCGTAAATAGTTAATTTGCGTGGTAACGTTTTGTTTTCTAAATTGCTCAACATTCAAATTAAAATTGCCTTTATGAAACTAAAGACCACCCTGTTCTTCATAGCCTTCCTTATTAACTGCAGCACAACCATCCGCGCCCAGAGCGAGAAATGGCATTATTACAATATGGCTGGTGACGGCCAGTGCGCCATTACTTCGTATAAGGATATGGTTTTCGATGGTGCGGGAAATACTTATGCTGTCGGCATCAACCTGGTGCCCTATGGTGGATATTGTTTCCGCCAGCCCAACATCATTGTGCACAAGTTTGATGACACGGGAAGCATCACCGCCACCTACCAGTATGATTATAACGGCCTGGAGGAAGATGATTTAGCCATATCCATCAAACGGGAAAATTCAACCGGGAAAATCTATGTGCTGGGTTATTCGCATCAGTTTATGATATTACTGAAACTCACCGGCAACCTGGGTCTCCAGTACGAAAAACGGTTTTACGATTTGAACCCGGTTTCCTTTGCCGTCGCATTTAACAGCGTTTTTGTCGCCGGCAATACGGGCGATGGTGCCGTGGTGCTGAGGTATAAAACCAGCAATATGAAGTTGACGGGCTACAGCCTATACGAAGACGGCGTGGCCAGCGATCTGGATCTGACCTCCTCCGGGCTGGTTATCACGGGTTCTGTTCCCACCAATTCCAACGGACAGGCCCTTTTTGTTCAGCGCCTCGACAGCATGCTGCTGCCCGTATGGTCCAAAGTCTACAACCGCTACAGCGGTAATTACCAGGACCAGGGTTTGAAAGTGAGGGTGTTGAGCGATAATGTGTATGTGGGCGGAAATACCCAAAATGCCTCTGTTTCCAATATCGGCATGGTGATTAAATACAATTCCGCAGGTACACAGCAATGGGTGAAACTCCTGGCTAACAGCCCGGCAGCCAATGATTATGCTGCATTCCGGGATCTTTGCGGGGATGCCTACAATCAGGATATTTATGCCCTGGGGTACAAATCGCCAGCCAACCGCCTGTACCGGTATAATACCGGCGGCACCAAACTTCTGGATAGTACGGTTACACCCCTGGCCACCGGACCGGGATATTTTGCAACTGAGTTGAAATGCATTTCAAATAACGGCTCCTCCCTGGAACAGGCAAGTTTGCTTTTTTTCTCCGGCCAGAATTATTATGTGAGTGGGTTCAGTAATTTTGAAAGATGTATCTCCTACTGGACCACCATCAGTGGTGCTTATGCCTGGTCTGATTATGATCAGCCCGGCGGTCTGGATCCTTCCTTTGGATTTACTTATGGAAAAGTGAATAAGCAGGTTACGCCAAATCTTTATTGTGCAGTCGGAGGCGGAAGGACGGAGTCTGGCAGTCCCCAGTCGTCCGGCTCAACCGGCGTGATCGATTGCTACAACATCGCTTCCCCCATGCCCAGGCCAAGCGGGACCACCTCGGATAACAGCATCCTCCTGCAGCCAAACCCTGCCGGAGAACAACTCACCGTGAATACAACCGGGTTTATGCAGTCGTATAAAATCCTGGACCCCGGCGGAATAGTTATGACATCCGGAAATGCTTCCGGCTTCCGGGCTGTCATTCCGGTCTCAGACCTCGTACCGGGTATGTACATGTTGCAGGTCCAAACCGTCAATGGCCAGCTGAGGCAAAAGTTCATCAGGGTGAACAAAAAATAATGATCATCCTCCTGTAAGGATTTTTTTTAAGAGGGCGTTTTTATTCAATTCGACCGGACTTTTACAAGGACAAGGTCCGAAGTGAAAGTCGTAGTGGAATGAATCCCGGTCGCGAAGCGAATCGGGATCGGTTCAAAACCTCTCTGCTTGCCCCGGGGTTCATACCCTTGTTTGATGTTGGAAGGAGGTCCCGGGGACTTCCTTCTTGTTTTATCAAAAGACCCGTTTGCAAAATCATTCTTAACGTACCGGCAATCGGAAGATAAAATCATACCGGGTATACGTTTTCATACCACACTTTTTCTTTTCTTTGAATAACCAATTCTTTCGCCTTGTTCCGTTTTTCATACATCACCCGTACCGTCTGGCTGCTCTCCCTGGTAAGCCTGTTTACCGACCTTTCCAGTGAACTGCTGTACCCGGTTATGCCGGTGTATCTGAAATCCATCGGCTTTTCCGTTTTTATGATCGGATTACTGGAAGGACTGGCGGAAGCAACGGCCGGCCTCAGCAAGGGTTATTTTGGCAACCTGTCCGATCACCTCGGCAAGCGCCTTCCTTTCGTACAGGCCGGTTATGCTTTGTCGGCCCTGTCGAAGCTGATGCTGGCTTTTTTTGATACGTTGGTTCCCGTATTTACGGCCCGGTTGGCCGACCGCTTTGGTAAAGGAATACGTACTGCGGCCAGGGATGCCATGTTGTCGGCTGAAACAACTGCTGAAAAAAAAGGAGAGGTGTTTGGGTTCCACCGTAGCCTCGATACCGTTGGCGCAGCACTTGGGCCTTTGGTGGCCCTGACTTACCTGCATTTCCACCCGGGCGATTATGTGCCCTTGTTTTTCATCGCTTTTCTGCCCGGCCTGCTGGCTGTGTTGACCGGATTTCTGATGAAGGAAAAACGCCTGGCGCCGGCAGGGGATGGGAGACCCGGATTTTTCACCTATGTTCAATACTGGAAAAAGGCGTCTTCATCCTATAAAAATCTGGTGGCTGTTTTATTGTTGTTTTCACTCATCAACAGTTCCGATGTGTTTTTACTGATGATGATCAAATTAAAAGGTTATGATGACACGGTAATGATCAGCCTGTACATTTTTTACAACCTCGTTTATGCCTTGCTGGCCATGCCGGCCGGCCGTTTGGCCGACCGCATAGGCATGAAGGCCATGATGACAGCCGGTATTTTCCTGTTTGCCATCAGTTACAGCTGCATCCTGTTCGCCGAATCCCTGCCTGCTCTTTGTCTTGTTTTTGCCTGCTACGGCTGTTATGCGGCCTGCGTGGAATCCAATGCCAGGGCGCTCATCACCAACCTTTGCGCAAAGGAGGAAACTGCTACCGCATTGGGATTTTATAACAGTTTCAGCAGCATTGCCTTATTGGCGGCCAGTAGCCTGACCGGATATATCTGGATGACTGCGGGAGCACCGCTGGCCTTGGGAATTTCTGCTGTCGGAGCGCTGATTTCAGGTATACTTTTAATTTTCAGGATTAAATAATAAGCCGGAGATGCCTGCAGGCATTACTGAATGCAGGTGCTGGTGTAGGATGGAATGAAATTGATCCCGGGCTCCAGACTCCATACGAAGGCTGATTTTTTTATTTACTTTTGGTGCCGCCATAAACAGCAGGTCCCTTTATGTCTGTCGCACTACAAGAAATTAAAAAACCCATCAGCAGGGAGATGATCCTGTTTGAGCAGAAGTTTGCTGCAGCCATGCAAAGCAAAGCCCCGTTGCTCGACAAGATCATGCATTATATTGTCAGAAGAAAGGGCAAGCAGATGAGACCCATGTTTGTTTTCTTTTCAGCCGGCATCTGCGGGGGAATCACTGAATCGACATACAACGGGGCCTCGCTCATCGAATTGCTTCATACAGCCACGCTGGTGCATGATGATGTAGTGGATGATTCGAACCTTCGCCGGGGTTTCTTTTCCGTGAATGCCTTGTGGAAAAATAAGATCGCCGTTCTTGTCGGAGACTACCTGCTGTCCCGCGGGCTGCTATTATCGGTACAAAACAAGGAGTTCAACCTGCTTGAGATTGTATCCCGTGCCGTACGGGAAATCAGTGAAGGAGAACTGCTTCAGATTGAAAAGGCCAGGAAACTGGATATCCGGGAAGAAATCTATTATGAAATAATCAGGCAGAAAACAGCCTCCCTGATTGCCGCCTGCTGTGCCTGCGGAGCGGCTTCTGCAGGCGGCAGCGAGGATACCGTTCAGCGCATGCATCGCTTTGGCGAACTGACAGGAATCGCCTTCCAGATCAAAGATGACCTCTTTGATTTTGAAAGTTCGGCTAAAACCGGCAAGCCTTCCGGAATCGATATCAAGGAAACCAAGATGACCCTGCCTCTTATCCATGCCCTGACACGCGCACAGGACAGCGAAAGACGGCAGATCATCACCCTGATCAAAACCAGGGCCGATGATCAGCGGGCCGTCAACACAGTCGTGGAGTTTATCATGAAAAACGGTGGCATCGACTATGCCCGTGAAGCCATGATGCGTTACCGGGAACAGGCTTTCGCCGTGCTGGAACCATTCCCGTCCACACCTTACAAGGAATCACTGATACAAATGGTGAGATACACCACGGAGCGCGATAATTGATTCTGCCTGGTGAAGGCTGCTCCTGTTCCTTGAAGAATGGCGCGTTTACTTTAAACCATACTGATCAATCAGGTAAATTAAAGCGGCCATTGAGGCAGCACCAAGTTCCAGTTCCCTCCTGTTGACATGGCTGAAAATATCTATCCTGGAATGATGAAAATCAAAATACCGTTGGGAATCGGGATGAAGCCCAATCATGACGATGTCCTGGTCATGATTTTCCTCTTTCAAATGACCGATGTCGGCTCCTCCTCCTTCCTGATCCCATTGATACAATCCGTAAGGATAAAACAACTCCTTCCATTTCCTGATTTTTTCTGTTTTTACTGCCGGTCCTGACAGGCCGAAGCCCAAGGGGGTGTCACCGCCGGCATCGGATTCCATGGCCGCTATATGTTTTTCCTTATTCGTCAGAGCCAGCTCGGCATATTTTTTTCCGCCCCGTCCCCCGTTTTCTTCGTTCATGAAGGCCACGGCGCGGATGGTGCGTTTGGGTACGATGCCGAGTTTTTTATACAGACGTATCACCTCCATGCTTTGCACCACCCCGGCCCCGTCATCATGTGCCCCGTCACCGGTATCCCAGGAGTCGAGGTGGCCGCCCACGACAATGATTTCATCCGGGAACTCGCTTCCTTTCAACTCCGCCACCACATTGGCCGAGAGGGCATCGGGAAATGTTTTGCATTGCATGTTCAGGGTAAATTTCAGGTCCGGGTCTTTTTTCAGCAGGTCACTCAGCAGATCAGCGCCATTGGTGC
>CAYWHE010000145.1:0-10478 GCA_964458125.1 uncultured Flavobacteriaceae bacterium
CCCCGGTTTCCCAGTACCAGGGAGCGCCCTTTTTTGTTGCCGATGCATCCGCCCCTTTCTATTCAAAGGAGGAAGTGGATCGAATTACGGCTGATCTGGATAAGTTATTGAATCCGGATAAATACTTTTCAAAACAGGAGGAGTATGCCGGATTTTATGAAGAATTTCAAAAGAAGTTAAGGGAAAAACATACCGACAGGTGATTTGAAGGTGAATACGGAAGGGATCCTTACTTTTTTTACCGGATTTTACGTCAGGATTTCATTTGCCGGTGTTTTTTCCGGTCTCCAAAACAAACCTTTACAGGTATTGTTATAACCAGGGTCAGTACCGGAACCTGACTGGATTTAAAATCCTCCGATATTGTCCAAAGCCCTCAATTTGTTATATTTTAAGTATGACCTTTGCCAAACTGCTGACCAGGATACACCGGGTGTTTGATCTTTGTCCTGCCGGATTAAAGGATTCCTGCCAGGTACATTTGCTGGAACGGGCTGTTGATATTCCGCCGTCTTTCCGGGAGGAATTATTGAAAAACGGGACAGCCTTTTTACAACCCGCTTACCTGCGATCGTTGGAAGAAAGCGCCCCACAGGACATGCAATTTTTGTATGCCTGTATTGAAAGGAAACAAAAACCACTGGGATTTCTTTATTTCCAGGTCCTGCGGTTGCAGCCGGACCAGGCCGGGGGATTTCTGAATCCCCGTTACTTCAGTAAGGAACTTGAAAATATCAGGCGAAACAGTCAGTCTGTGATTCTGAAAAGTTTTTTTTCAAAACCCGTTTCTGTCCTGTTCGGCGGAAATGTATTCCTGAGCGGGGAATATTTCAGTTGTCTTTTTCCCGGTACGCCACAACAGGAATTTATGGACCTGCTGCCTGTCCTTGTGGATGAAGTCGGCAGGCGGGTAGGGGAGAATGAAAAAATTGCTGCGGTCGTAATCAAGGATTTTTTTTCAGACCGTCATCCATCCATCCCTTCATTTGAAAAGGCCGGATTTAAAGCTTTCTTCTTTGAGCCGAACATGGTGATGGACCTGCATTCACAATGGAAGTCATTTGATGATTACCTCGGATCGTTGACATCCAAGTACCGGGTTCGAGCCAGGAATGTCCTGAAAAAAGCCGCTGAAATTGAGATCAGGGAACTTCATGCAGATGAAATAGCATCCCATTCTGACCGAATCAACCAATTATATGACCAGGTTCACAAAAAGGCGGCGGTTCATTTCTCAGCCGTAAATGTCTCCTATTTTGAAAACATGAAAAGGAATATAAATGATCAGTTTTCATTTAAGGGCTTTTTCCTGGGAAAAGAGATGATTGCCTTTTCCAGCCTGGTTTGTCTTCACCGGGAATGTGAAGCCCATCTGGTCGGACTTTCCTATGAATATAATAAATCACACTCCTTATACCTGTTAATCCTTTACCAGTATGTTCGGGATGCCATTGAAAAAAAATCCGGAGTTATTTATTTTGGAAGAACGGCCAGTGAAATAAAAAGTACCATAGGTGCCAGACCCCGGCCAATGTATTGCTACCTGCGGGTTCATAACCAGTCCCTTGAAAAATTGATTGCTCCATTTTCGCATATAAACGGGCAACAGGTGATGCGTGATCCGTTCAGGGAAACTGTCGGAGACCAGCCGGAATAGTAAGCAGGTGATTTTCAGATTATCCCATAAGTCAAAACCAACTGGCTATCCATAAATGACCTTCCGTTTTTTCTTTTATTTTTTATTTTGGAATATGGCTATTTGTCTTCCTTCCTGACATGGCTCATGCCTGTTTGTCGGAAAGCAGGGATGAAAAGGTAACCTCCATGTAAACTGCAGGTTGGGATTTATTGAATATTAAAAAAAATGGACAAAAACTTAAAGAGAAGGGTTAAAATGTAATTTATTCAATTTTCCAGGCACCAGCTTTTTCCTTTTCCCTCGAAGCTGCCTGAAAATATAAGGATATTACTTTTTCAGCAGACCCTGTTTAGTCTTCAATTCTTCAATTTTCTTTTGTATTTCCTCCTGTTCATCCATGGTGGCGATTTCCCTGGTAAGTGCATTCGAATAAAGTTCAATCGCTTTAGTGTAATTTTTAATGGTCCGGTAATAATCGCCGGCAAGCCGGTAAGTATCATAATAATCGGGATTGGTGCGTATAAAAGTATCCATATAGGCATCTGTAAACCGGACCCTGCCGGCCTCTTCAATTCCTCTTTTAATCAGATTTTTCATTTCCCTGTATTGAACAAAGGAAATGTACCGGGGGGATGTAAGGAATTTATCCGGTGGAATATCCAGCTGTTGTGAACTAACCGAACCTTTTTGATGCAAACCGGGATTACCGTTAAAGACCAGTTTCAAATCATAACAGACATATTCTCCCAGCTGGTATGGATTGGCTGAAACCCATACCTTTCGTTCGAGGGGTTTAAAAATAACGGAATGATGTGCCAGCAGCTGGTTGATAGCTTTTTCATTTCCCATACCCAGTTCTTTGTTATGCAGTCCCTTCTGATTGCGCAGGATTTCCGCTGCCATTTTCACACTTACAGGACTGTTTTTCCGGATGAGTTCATCCATGCGCCGGTAACGGTAAGCGGTAGTGGACCTCCGGATAAAGGAAAGGTTCAATGCATCATCCTTCAGTGAATCTCCCTGATAATGATTGGAGCAGATGATATAGTCCCTGTCCGAAACAAACTGGTCGGTTTGGTATGGTGTTTTTTCAATCAGTACGGTTTTACCATCCGCTGCAGATCCGATCATGAAAGTTTCTGATACAAATGTTTTCCTTTTTTGTATGATGGCCCTGGCCTCCCGGATATCGGATGCATATTGAAGCACCTCACGGGCTACGAGTGAAACAGGAGTTGCCGCACTGCTGGGGATTTTGGATTTGGCCGCGTTAAGTGTAACCGTCAGACCCTTTTCATTCATACCGGATACCGCACCGGTCATCCCGGCCCAGGTTACGATCATAAACCTGTACCCTTTATCAGGTTGGTAAAAACAAACAATCTTATCCTCGGCAAAACGGTCGCCTGCGTAAAAATCGAAATTGCGGCCGATGATCAGTTCATGATCATCCGTTTGATTACCCCATGCCGAAAAAGAGGTGCAGCCGACCACCATGCGCTTATCCTGCAGGGCATGACCGATATCGTGTGCGGCATGGTAATTCAGGATACGCTGGTAAGGCGTGCCGATGTAGTCATAGTCATGCGAAAAAGCAAAGGATATTCCGTATATTTCTTCGCGAAATTCATTTGGAACTTCTTCATTCAGATTCCGGTTAAACCAGGCGATAAAATATTTCAGGAAGCGGAGATAAATTTTGGAAGGCACCAGTTGGTAAATCTGATCCACAAAGGCATCCTCCTGTTTTTGTATGAGTTCTGGAGCCAGTTTGCCGATGGTGACTCCGCGTTCAAAGGGTTTTCCTTCCACAAAAAGCTCCCAGAGGCCGCTTTTATTTTTCTTCAGCCAACTGTTGCCGCAGGTATAAAAATCCGTTCCTGCCCGGATCCGTTCTCGCTGCAACGGGCTCTGGTCTGCAATGTCAGGTGGCTGGAGGTTGACCCGGTTATAAAACCAAACCCATCCTAAAAGTAAAATGGCTGTGATCACCAGGGTGATGCGCAGCCATTTTTTCCTAAACAGGCTTTTCATAAACCTATAAAAAATTGTTCGGAAATCGATCAGGAAAGGTTTTCAATTACTATGGCGCTGGCGCCACCGCCTCCATTGCAGATTCCTGCTGCTCCTCTTTTTCCTTTGCGTTGTTTGAGTATATGGATCAGGGTGACTACAATCCTTGCACCGGATGCTCCGAGGGGATGCCCGAGCGCCACGGCTCCTCCATTGACATTCACTTTTGCCGGATCCAGTTTCATTTCCCTGTTGTTGGCAATCGCCACGGCACTAAAGGCTTCGTTGATTTCAAAGTAGTCGATGTCAGCCAGGGTCAGCCCTGCTTTGCTGATGGCGCGGGGCATTGCTTTCGCCGGTGCGGTGGTGAACCATTCCGGGGCCTGCTGGGCATCGGCAAAACTAACGATGCGAGCAAGAGGTTTTAAACCAAGTTCCAAAGCTTTTTCCCTGCTCATCAGCACCAGGGCCGCAGCTCCATCGTTCAGCTTGCTGGCATTGGCCGCCGTTACCGTACCATCTTTTTTAAAAGCTGGTTTCAGTCCGGGAATTTTCGCAAAGTCACCCTTCTTATATTCCTCATCTTCCGTCACCAGCATCGGATCTTTTCCCCTGACCGGTATGCTCACTGGTATAATTTCATCCTTAAATGCGCCCGCTGTATAAGCGGCCTGTGAACGTTTATAGGATTCTATGGCATATTGATCCTGGTCTTCACGTGAAATATTACAATCGGTCGCACACAATTCGGCTGCATTACCCATATGGTAATCGTTATAAACATCCCATAAACCGTCTTTAACCAGTCCGTCGGTCAGTTGTCCATGACCAAGACGGTAGCCATTCCTGGCCTTTTCCAGGTAATAAGGAACATTGCTCATGCTCTCCATCCCGCCGGCCACGATGATGTCCTGTTCCCCTAGCAGGATACTCTGGGCTCCCAGCATGATGGCCTTCATTCCCGATGCGCATACTTTATTGACGGTTGTTCCGGGAATGGTATTCGGAAGTCCCGCAAAAATGACCGCCTGGGTAACCGGCGCCTGTCCGACACTGGCGCTCAATACATTGCCCATATATACTTCCTGGACCTGTTCCGGTTTGATGCCTGCCTTTTCCACGGCAGCTTTGATCGCATCAGCACCAAGCTGGGTGGCTGTTTTGGAGGAAAGGACTCCGCCAAAGGCTCCGATGGGAGTACGCACAGCGGAGATGATATAAACTTCTTTCATGGTATTGATTTTTATTTTCGGTTCGCAAAAGTAGACAAAATTTTTATGGTTTTATATATCCCGGGCAACAGACAGGATAGGAGGGGGGCTGCTTCCTGGCCTTCGGTTAAGCATGATTAAGGCTTTTAACGGCCTCTTTACCATTTGGACTTAAACAATTGCAGTATAAAGCAGGAACTACTGCCTGGAACCCGGTTTCCGGACGGTAAGGGGTTCCCTGGTAAAACAATTCCCGATCCCGGGCGTTTGGTCTGAATTGTTAAATTCATTGATTCCAGTACCTTTGTGCTTTCCCTTTCACCTATGAAATTTACCGGATTTATAACAGGCCTCTGTTTGAGCCTTTCTTACCTGCCATCATCCGGGCAGGTTGGTTTCAGACCCATGAGCGATACCCTCGCTTTTAAGGACCGGCTTGCGGAAAGGGCCAGGCTGACCACCACCATTGAAAGTGATTTTATTCAGGAAAAAAACCTGTCCGTGCTTTCTGAAAAGATCATCTCCAAAGGACACTTCAGCTTTAAAAAGGAAAACCTCCTTCGATGGGAATATCGTGATCCGTTTAAATATGTAATTGTTATCAATAAGGATAAGATATTGATTAAGGATGAGGAAAAGGTAAGCCGGTATGATATGAATTCGAATAAAATGTTTAAAAGCATCAATGAGTTGATGATCAGCAGCGTGCAGGGAAATATCCTGAACACGCATGATTACAGCATTCGCTACCTGGAAAGTGCTGACTTTTTTCTCGTTGAAATGACCCCCATTCAAAAAGGCACACGGTCGGTGTTGAAGTCCGTCAGTTTGTTTTTTGACAAGCAGGAATACCATGTTTCCAAGGTAAGGATGCTGGAAACCGGTGGAGATTATACCAGTATTGATTTTGTCAATCAGAGGAAAAATGAACTTATTCCGGATTCGAATTTTACTGTTCATTAGTCTTCTTTTCTTTTCATCGGCATGTGCCATCCGTCACTATGGTCTTTCCGGGCCCATTAACATGAATCCTGCCCGTACGGTCTTTCAGGGATATGTTTTTTCTCCTGCCATCCAATCGGTACTCTATAAGGCACAGGTAGATCTGTATGGAAAATATTTTAGCGGACTTATCCTCGTCAAATGGGTTTCGGATAGTTCTGTTCACCTGGTGATGACTACCGAAACCGGAATTTCCCTTTTTGACCTGGAACTTCTTCCGGACACCATGCTGGTTCATGCCTGCATGGAAAAAATGAACAATCCTGCCGTGCTGAGAACCATAGAAATGGACTTCCGGTTGTTGCTGATGAAAAACATGCAAAATCAATCGCCGGTCATCCTGGAAGATCAGGATGGAAAACATACCGTTTATCGCTACCTGACAGGAAAGCGATACAGGTATTATTTTATTGAAAATAAAACTGGATATTTGGACAGAATTGAGGAGGCCTCACCCTGGTTCAAAAAAGTTACGGTAACCTTGACTTCCTGGAAGGAAGAAATGGCTTCGGAGGTCACCATGACCCATCATAATGCCAGGCTCCGGATTAAACTTCGTATGCTCCGTAAAAGTTGACCTGAAACCATGCTGTTGAATAATTTTTTTCGCATACTGATGTGTGAACCTATGGCTGGCCAGGAAGGCAAATTCAAGGCAGTATTGGGATTGAATGAAAAACATCCGATTTATGGGGGCCATTTTCCCGGTATGCCCGTGACTCCGGGAGTTTGCCTGGTACAAATGGTAAAGGAAACAGCCGGGTTTATCCTGAAAAAGCGGCTGATGATGGGGAAAGCTGACCAGATGAAGTTCATTGCCATTGTAAACCCCCACGTGAATCCGGAACTGACCCTGGAATTGAGTCTCAAGCCACTGGAAAACGGACAAATTCATTGTGAAAGCGTGGCCTATCATGATAAAACGGTGTTTTTTAAAATTAAGGCTGTTTATCAGGTAATTCACTGACTTCATGAATAGCAATCGCCATTTTTCTTCCGATTTTATTGATTTCCGGGTTACTGGCCTGTTTAGCAACCTGATCACCAATTACCTTTCCGGTGAGGAAAACTTAAAAAAATTTTATAGCCATAACCTTGATATTTTCGCCTTTGAACAGGCCATGGCCGAAAGAAATAAGAACCCTGTAAACAGGGAAATACTGGTTGAGGCGCTTGAACGGCAATACCATCGCATGTCCGGTTTCAATGATCCGGAACTTTCTTCCAGGTTGAAGCGATTGGGTGAAAAAAACACCTTTACAGTTACCACCGGTCATCAGTTATGTCTCTTTACAGGTCCGCTCTATTTTATCTATAAAATCATCAGTGCCATAAACCTGGCGGAAGCGTTGAAAAAGCAGTATCCTGACTGTCATTTCATTCCGGTGTACTGGATGGCCAGCGAGGATCACGACCTGGAGGAGATCAATAAAATTCATCTTTTTTCACATACGGTCACCTGGGAAAATCAGCAAAGCGGAGCATGCGGACGGATGAGCACGGAAGGCCTGGAATCATTCTGTTCGGAACTGGCAGTTGTTTTGGGAAATTCCGCCGGGGCTGCCCGTTTGCAGGAACTCTTCCGAAAATCATACCTGGAGCATGCAAACCTGGCGGATGCAACGCGCTACCTGGTGCATCAACTCTTCGGCTCAAAAGGATTGATTGTTTTGGATGCCGATGATGAGGAACTGAAAAAGACGTTTATTCCGTTTGTTAAAAGTGAACTCGAAGAACAACACTCCTTTCGCCTGGTCAGTGAAAACAGCCGGGCTTTGGCTTCTTATGCGAAAATACAGGTAACGCCAAGGGAAATAAATCTTTTTTTTCTGGAGGGTGACAGGCGGGAACGGATTACAAAATTGGAAAATGGGGACTTTGGCCTGCATCCTTCCGGAATCATTTTCAACCGTCAGCAAATGATGGAGGTGTTGGATAAGCATCCCGGAAAATTCAGCCCCAATGTGGTTTTAAGACCGGTTTACCAGGAAACCATCCTGCCCAACCTGGCCTATATCGGCGGGCCGGGAGAAATCGCTTACTGGCTTCAATACAAATCGCTTTTCGATTTTTATGGAATTCCTTTTCCGGTATTGATGCTTCGGAATTGCCTGACTTGGCTGGACAAGGAAACCTCCCAAAAACTTGACGATTTGGGATTTTACCCGGAATCGGTATTTAAAGACCAGGAACTCCTGGTCAGGGAATTCCTCGAGCGTAACAGTACGGTAAACGAAGAGGTGAACCTCGAAGAACATAAGGACCTGTTGAACAAGGTGTATGATTCCCTGAAAACGGAAACCGGAAGGGTGGATCCCACTTTATCATCTTTTATCAATGCCGAACAGCAGAAAGCCATAAATGCCCTGCAGGTACTTGAACAGAAAATTCTCAAAGCGTTAAAAAAGAAAAATGAAGTCGCATTGAACCAGGTCAGAGCCATGAAAGAAAAACTGTTCCCGGGACAAATTCCGCAGGAACGGCATTACAATTTTGCCATGTTCTACCTGAAATATGGAGAAGAGTTTTTTGAGGTGCTGTATCAAAACCTGGATCCGCTGCGGTTAAAATACATCATCATCCGCGAAAATCCGTGATGAAAAAATCCTAATATACAAACCGCGCTATCGAAATACCCTGGTTGTTGATCAGTCTGGCCAGGTAAATTCCACGCGATAAAGTTGCGCTTTCAACCCGGTACGGAACCTGTCCGGAAACCACTTTCCTGATCAGCATTTTACCCAGTTCATCCATGATTTCAACAGTGGCCTCTTCATGCGTATCACCGCCGAATAAAATCACCTGGTTACCGGACGGATCGGCATGAACTGCGAAACCGGCGGTATTGGAAATAATCACTTTCTTTGGTTCCGTGACCGTTGATTTGCCATCCAGGTCGGTCTGACGAAGCCTGTAAAAGGAAACCCCCTTCAGGGGCTGCTTGTCTTCAAAATAATAATGCCGGGTGGTATTCGAATTTCCTGAAGCCTGCTTAGACCCTACGGGTCTGAAATCTTTTGCATCTGTCGAGCGCTCAACGCTGAAATATTCAGCATTTCTTTCACTGGCAGTGGTCCAGGTTACATCCACGGAATGCCCGTTATAAACGGCGTCAAATTCAAGCAATTCTACCGGCAGGGGTTGTGGATCAATGGCAGAAAGGGTGAAGGTACCGTATGGATTGATAAAGTTCCCGGATTGGATGGTGCCGGCAGCCAGCGATCCCACCGTACCTCCGTTACCTTCATCCTGCCAGATGGTTCCCGGAATATCCCACCGGGCCACACGCAGGTTTCCCATATTGGTGATCCCGCAACTGTTGCCGTCCCAGTCAAGGGAGACCAGCCGGCTGGAGGATCCGGCATTTTGATCCAGTTGCCAGTATTCGCATCCGCTGATGGAGACCAGGGAAGGGACCGTGGCGGTTCCGAACAGGACACGGGGATTGCCGCGGAAATACTCAGCTGTGAAAACATCTGATAAATTCACAGATAGCTGAATGTCATCAACCGCAAAAGATGGATCGGTTCCAACCCCGTCATCGTTGTTGGTCCAGCGAAATCCGACCTTCACGTTTGGGTTATTGTCGGCACTTGCCGGAAGGGTAATGGTGGTGTAGGTCCATAGTCCCTGTCCGCTGCAGGTGGCGGTCTTGGGCATATCAAAGATGCTGGTCCAGGTGCTGCCGTCATAATACCATAAAGTGGCATTATCCGTCGTTCCCTGCCCGTTTTCAATATAATTAAAGGATAAGTTGATGTTGAACCTGCCGGTACAGTTGATGACCGGTGATTCTATACGTTTATCGGTGGTTACGCAAAAAAGTACCCCGCAAAGTCCTCCTGCATCATAGGCAGCGCCTGGGTCTGTTACAAATCCATCGTTGGCGCCAACATGAAGGGTTCTGTTGGTGAGACCTCCGTTGGATAAACAGCCGTCACCACAATTGCCTGTACCCATGCCCGCCTCGGTTGCACTCACATACCAGACATTGGCCGCCGGTTGATTGCCGCCTGTCAGGGTTTGGGTCCAGGCTCCGTTTGGTCCTGAATAAGCTGTAGCTGCCTGTCCCTGATTGCAGCCCGTTCCAAAAGTCTCGTTCCAGAAGGTCAGACTTCCGCCTCCTCCTCCTGAAGACATGCCAACGGGTTGGTAATCATTATTCTTTCCGACAGGGAAAACAAAGGCATTGTCACCGTTTTTTCGTACAGGTCCATGAATAAAACTGGCGTTGTTTGTATTGATAACCGTTGCGACATCAATCAGGGTGATCAGGTTGGTTGAAGAACTGAAAATCCTGCCGGCGAACAGGTCGAGTTGATTGTCTATGGTTATGGACCTGTTTAATGTCAGGTCATTCGCAATCTTGTTCATACGCAAATCGAAAATGCCTATACTGCCTGTGCCATTGATACTCTGAGGCAAATTACCGCTGAATACCAGTTTCCTGGCATCAGAAGCATCGTAACTCAGGGTGCCATTGACCGTTAGGTTGCCCTGGATTTCAAGTCCGGTTCCATAGTTGCGAAGAATATTTCCGGCCCTTACAACGACATTGCCGTTTACCACAGTCGGAGAGGCATTGGTTTGTTCATTTAAAAAACTCACCGTAC
>CAYWHE010000146.1:0-10326 GCA_964458125.1 uncultured Flavobacteriaceae bacterium
TTCATCGGTACCGGCTTTTTCATCAAAGCCTGGCCGCAGCTTCAAAATCATTCCATCTGGCTGTTGCTTACTTCGGAATCCTGGAGGCCTTTCAAGGGAGACTTTGGTTTTTTACCCTATATCGTCGGAACTTTTTATGTGACAGCCCTGGCCATTTGCCTGGCCTGGCCTTTATGCCTGCTTTGCAGCATCTATCTTTATGAATATGCACCGCCAGGAATAAAAAACGCCATTCTTCCACTGATTGATTTGCTGGCCGGCATTCCGCCGGTTGTGTATGGCCTGTGGGGAATACTGATGATCGTTCCCTTTATTGCTGAAACCCTGGGTCCCCGTTTCGTGGAATATACTTCCGGCTACACAGTGCTGGCAGGAGGTGTGGTGCTCAGCATCATGATTTTTCCCCTGCTCATCAATCTTTTTGGAGAGGTGCTGGTGGCCATTCCGGTTGATCTGCGGGATGCGTCCCTTTCACTGGGCGCAACAAAATGGCAAACGATCAAACGCGTGGTATTGAGAAAAGCATTTCCGGGAATCATGGCCGCATCTGTCCTGGCGGTTTCCCGCGCACTCGGGGAAACGATTGCTGTGCTGATGGTGTGCGGAAACGTAGCCATCATCCCCCGGTCTCTCTTTGATTCCTGCTATCCGCTTCCTGCCCTGGTAGCCAACAACTACGGTGAAATGTTATCCGTACCCATGTACGATTCGGCGCTCATGCTGGCTTCACTGATCCTTTTTGTGCTGATCATACTTTTTAATGTGTCGGCCCGGTTTATCATGAATGAATTAATGAAAAAATTACGGGTATGAACAAAAAAATTCTGAAGGCGGAGGAATGGCTGTTCAGGCAGGTCATGAAGGCAGCGACCCTGCTGATACTGGTTTGCCTGGGCGCTATCCTGTATACCATTCTGCACAAAGGGATCAGGTACCTGAGTACCGATATGATCACCAAAATTCCGGAAGGAGGATTTTATATCGGCAAAGGAGGGGGAATTCTCAATGCCATCATCGGATCAGTTTACCTTGCAGGAGGGGCCACACTGCTGGGGTTGATTATCAGCGTTCCAATCGTACTGTATATGCACCTCTATATGCAAAAAAATAGTGCTAGGCTCCAGTTCATTCGGGCCGCATTTGATGTGTTGTTTGGCATTCCATCCATCGTTTACGGGGCCTTCGGATTTACCCTTATGGTTTATTTCGGTCTTAAAACCTCATTGCTGGCCGGTATTATTGCGCTTACATTATTGATTATTCCAATCCTGGTGCGATCAATGGATGAGGTCATGATACTTATTCCGGGCGAACTGAAGGACGCCCTTTACTCCATGGGCGCCACCCGCTGGGAAACATCGAAAGTTTTATTGAGGCAGGCTGCTGCCGGCGTATTCACGGCCATCCTGCTCTCTTTTGGCAGGGCTGTCGGTGACGCGGCCTGCCCGCTGTTTACCGCAGGTTATACCGATAACATTCCCGCATCCCTGTCGGAACCGGCGGCCAGCCTGCCCCTGGCGATTTTTTTCCAGCTCAGCAGCCCGATTGAAGAGGTGCAGGGCAGGGCCTATGCTGCAGCCGTAATGCTGACCATCCTGATCCTGGCCATGAATATTCTCATCCGTATTGCAAACCGCAGGTTAAGCAAGCACAAAATCAACTGAGCATGGAAAACAATTCACATATAACGGTCAGGAACCTGAATGTCACCATCGGAGACAATCACATCCTGAAAAATATCGGGGTGTCCATTCCGGATAAAAAAATCACCTGCATTATCGGTCCTTCCGGTTGCGGTAAAACAACTTTGTTTAAAACCCTGAACCGGTTGTTGGAAAATAATCTGAAAACAATGATCAGTGGTGAAGTGCTGGTTGATGGCGAAAATATTTACAGCCCGTCAGCCGAAGTGATCAGCATCCGGAAAAAAATGGGGCTGCTTAGTCAGCGTCCAACCCCATTGCCCATGAGCATCTATGCCAATGTCGTATACGGCCTCAGGATTCATGGTATCCGTGATAAAAAGATCCTGAGGGAAAAAGCAGAATATTATTTGCGGATGGCCTCCTTATGGGAGGAAGTCAGGGACAGGCTACACGAACCAGCATCCGGCCTGTCCATCGGTCAGCAACAGCGTCTTTGCCTGGCCCGCGGACTGGCCGTTGAACCCGAAATCATTTTAGGGGATGAGCCGACCTCAGCCTTGGATCCGATTTCAAGCCGGTGGATTGAAGAAAAGTTTGTCGAACTGAAGGAAAAATACACCATTGTCATGGTCACCCATATACTCCGGCAGGCCCGACGAATTGCGGATTATGTCATCTTTATGTACCTCGGTGAAATCGTGGAACACGGCCCCGCTGCCGAAATATTTGAAAATCCACGGGAAAAACTGACGATTGAATACGTTAAAGGCATCATCAGTTAATCAATCAGGGTGAATTTCCCGGCGTTTGCAGCGAATGAAAAATTCACCTCCATACATGGCTGCCTGCGGCTGAGTAATTCACTCCTTTTCATCACCGGGGACGCTACGCCCGGAACGTCTGTTTCGTTTCTCCGGGGATTGCACTTCCAGTTTCAATACCAGGGAAATTCCTTGTTCCGTTGAAATGGCTATATCATACCAGCCTGCCGGAAGATAGTAGCGGTCGTTTTCAGCTTTTTCAAGTGCCGGTTTGCCTGTTCCTCCCTTCATTTCTTTCATTCTCTCCCGTTCAAATCCGGACACAACGGCAGGGTCCATAGTCATATCATAGACAGCCTTGTTGATGCCCCGTTCGCTGGTGTCGCGGATTTCTTTCAAAACAATACCCGTATGTGATTTTACCTGGATGATGGTTGTGCCCGGTTTTTTGACATAATAATACAATTCAGTTTGCGGGGAATAAGGTTGCTCCCAGGCATTGGGTCGTTTACCCCAATCGTTACTGATTTTGACGGAAGGTAATTCAAATGCATAAACCGGTTTGTCCAGGATGCTGTCGGTAAGTTTTTCCACCAGCGAAATATTGGCAACGTAAAGCGATCGGCCATGAGTGCCTGCAACGAGGTCATGCTCGCGTGGCTGAATGCACAGGTCATGAACGGGAACTGAAGGCAGGTTTGTCTGCATGCCCATAAAATGAATTCCAGCATCCAGGGAGGCGTACAGGCCATGATCCGTACCGGCAAACAGGAGGGCCTCGTTTACCGGATCTTCCGCTATTACATTGATGGGTTCGGGCGGCAGGTTCTGACCGATGCGTGTCCAGGTCTGCCCGAAATCATCAGAACGGAACAGGTAAGCGTTAAAATCATCCCGCCGGTAACCGTTCAGGGAGACATAGATCCGGCCCTCCAGGAAAGCGGAAGGTACAACCCGGCTCACCCAAAGGCTGCCTGGCAGGCCGAATGATATATTTTTCCAGGTATTGCCTCCGTCACGGGTAACATGAACCAACCCGTCATCACTGCCCGTATAGAGTAGCCCGAATGTAAGCGGTGATTCTGCAAGGCACGTCAATGTCCCGAAAGCCACATCTCCTTTTTTTCCGCCTGCCGTAAGATCAGGGGAAATGGCTTTGAAATCCTTACCCTTATTAAAAGACCGGAAAAGTTTGTTAGCCCCCAGGTAGACGATATCCTGGTTGAACCTGGACAGCGTCACCGGAGTCTGCCAGTTGAAACGGAAAGGATCCTCCCCGATATTGTTTTTCGGTTTGATGGATTCAGATTCCCCGGTAATCCTGTTGATCCGGAAGTAATTGCCGAACTGGAATCCTGCGTATACGGTATTGTTATCCCGGGTGTCGACGGCCACCTGCATGCCGTCACCACCCAGGATACGTTTATAGGGATAATGTCCTTCCCGGAGCCAACGGTTACCGCTGCGGTAGGTGGACGGGCCCGTCCAGACACCATTATCCTGCAGGCCTCCGTATACCTGGTATGGTTTGTCCATGTCGCAGGCAACCGCATAAAACTGCCCGACAGGCGGGGTGTTGGCGGGAAGCCAGTGGATTCCGTCATCGTAACTGATGTGCACACCTCCGTCATCA
The DNA here is from genome assembly GCA_964458125.1 of uncultured Flavobacteriaceae bacterium. Lineage (GTDB taxonomy): Bacteria > Bacteroidota > Bacteroidia > AKYH767-A > OLB10 > CAYWHE01. The sequence goes on from CAYWHE010000146.1 coordinate 4,041, forward strand.
CCCATGATCAGGTGCCCGGGCCGTTTAGGATTAATCCACAGTGCATGGCAGTCTCCGTGGGTATTGTCCCCGTCAATGGTATGAAAATTTTTACCCCCGTCTTCTGACGCAAGCATGGGAACGCCGGCCATGTATATTTTTTGTGGATCAGCGGGTGACACCCAGACATGCCCGAAATAATAACCGTATGTATAAACGAAGTCGTCCAGGTAGCCGGTATGAGTTTTATGCCAGGAATGGCCGCCGTCATCGGAACGGTATAATTCCTGCCCGGTCACCGGGGTGCGGAAGAGGCTGCTGTTGGCGTCATGCGTGTAAGCCGCCAGGTCGGAAGGTTTGATCTGTCCCTTCTTAACCTGTTGCTTGACCTGGGAAGCCGGATATTTATCCGGGAAATCGTTTTCGGTAAGAAACTCATCGAGCAGGTCATTATCTAGCATCAGGAATTCCTCCCGGTTCATTTTTTCCAGTTTTTCAGCCGTGAGTTTTTTCGATTCTCCTTTTTTATCTTTTTCGGGCCGGTGATTCTGGTTGTCCAGGCAGGCATACAGCAGGTTGCTGTTGCCCGGAAACAGGGTGATACCGATGCGCCCCGTTCCGCTGTCCTGCGGAAAGCCGCTGCCGTCACCGGTAATCAGTTTCCAGTTCTTTCCCTTGTCTGTACTTTTATAAATGCCGGAATTTGGTCCGGCCTCTTCAAAATTCCACGCCCGGCGTTCCCGTTGCCAGAAGGCAGCATATATTACATCAGGATTCCCGGGGTCAACAGCCATGTCAACCGCGCCTGTATTTTCATGGACGAATAAACAGGACCTCCAGGTTTTGCCACCGTCTGTTGTCTCATAAACGCCACGTTCATTATTGGCAGAATATAAATGTCCGAGTGCAGCCACCCAAACCATATCCGAATCATCGGGATGAAGGATTATTTTACCGATATGATGCGACTCCTCAAGGCCTTTATGCTGCCAGGTGATGCCCTGGTCTTCACTCTTATAAATACCGGTGCCCGCATAGGAGGAACGGCTGGAATTGTTTTCGCCCGTTCCCACCCAAATGGCCTGGTGATGCTTCCAGTCAACGGCAATGGCTCCAATCGTCATGACCGCTTCCCGGTCAAACAGAGGCGTGAATGATTGTCCGTTGTTTTTGGTGACCCATAATCCACCGGATGCGTAAGCCACATAGAAATGGGAGGGATCGTCCGGATTGACTGCAAAATCCACAACCCGCCCGCTCATGATGGAGGGTCCGATGCTGCGAAAGGGGATATTGGTAAGCAGGGAAGACTCCTGAAGGCTTTTTCGTTTTTCGAGCCCGGCCAGCCTGTCCCGGCCGGAAGTGATTGAAGGGACATTGGAAAGTTGCGATAATCCCTGAAGAAAGCATAAACAAGCAATTAGTGTATGGAATAAAGTTTTCATATCTGGTGTAATGGGGCTGTAATAATATAAAAATACTGTCAATTCAATTCGTTAAAATCGCAGGCCCTGGACTTTTACAGGCCTGACCGAACAAAAAGTTATGATTAAGGAAGTGGCAGTAAAAAATAAAATTAAATTTAAACGTTTTTTTTGAAGTAGCTTTCACGAACCATGATGATTAAATCCGAAGGACAGGAACTTAAAAAAGTTACCCTGAATTTCAGGCTCGCCTGGCTCTTCCTGTACAGCCTGGCCATGGGTTTTATGGAAAGTGCAGTTGTGGTCTATCTGCGCAGACTGTATTATCCGGATGGATTTCAGTTTCCACTGGTCCCGATGGAGGCCGTGGTGGCCATCACCGAACTTGGGCGGGAAGCGGCCACCATCATCATGTTGTTGGCAGTGGGCATGCTGGCTTTCCGCAAAGCTTCGGAGCGTTTCGCCGGCTTTATTTTTTGTTTTGCCGTGTGGGACCTGGTTTATTACCTGTTTCTCAAAATCCTGCTCGACTGGCCAGTTTCCTGGATGACGCCGGATATCCTGTTTTTAATACCGGTTCCCTGGACCGGTCCTGTTATAGCCCCTTGCCTGGTTTCCTGCACCATGATCCTGTTGTCCCTGTTGCTGCTGGTTTACAGTTCCAAGGGCATTTCTACCCGTCTGTTGCGAAAAGACTGGATTCTGCTGATTTCCGGGAGCCTGGTAGTGATCTTATCCTTTCTCTGGGATTATATAAACACCACTCCCGGTAACAGTTCTGTGGAAACCGGCAGCATGACTGAAGATTTGCGGTATACTTACCAGGCGTATATTCCGGGTCCCTTTGCCTGGCCGGTATTCCTTATCGGAGAAGGCATTCTGCTCTGGGGTATTGCAGAACTCGGGATCCGGTTTAAAAACAAATCAGCTTTAACTTATAGTTAACAGAATTTATCCTGTCATTTATCGTATTTTTGATGGCTTTTTGAATCTGTTTGCCAGTGATACGCCTCCAAAACATCAGTAAATCCTACTCCATTGGCTCCAGCCGAATGGAAGTGCTCAAGGACATTAATCTGGAAATCGGACAGGGCGAGTTCGTGTCGGTTATGGGCGCCTCAGGATCGGGCAAATCCACCCTGCTGAATATTATAGGTATACTCGATAAATACGACAGAGGAGAATACTTTCTGGCCGACACCCTGGTTAAAAACCTGAACGAAACAAAGGCCGCCAATTACCGCAACCGGTTTATTGGTTTTGTTTTCCAGTCCTTTAATCTGGTCTCCTACAAAAATGCCGTGGAAAATGTGGCACTCCCTCTTTATTACCAGAAGGTGAGCCGTAAAAAAAGAAACCGTATGGCCCTTGAATATTTGGACCGCGTGGGGTTGAGAGACTGGGCTGAACATACACCCAATGAAATGTCGGGCGGACAAAAACAACGTGTGGCCATAGCCCGCGCCCTGATTGCTCAACCTAAAATTATACTTGCGGATGAACCAACCGGGGCCCTTGATTCCCAGACTTCCCACGATGTAATGGATCTGCTGGAAGGCGTCAACAAATCCGGAATTACCGTAGTCATCGTCACACACGAAAATGAAATTGCCGCCCGCACCCGCCGAATCATTCACCTCAAGGATGGTGTAATGGTGGATGGCATGTAATATGGAATACGATCAAACCGCAACCGTAAAACTTAAACGTTGAACCTTACATAATTCAAATGTTCGACCTCGACAAGTGGCAGGAAATCTTTTTCACCATCAGTAAAAATAAACTGAGGACTTTTCTCACGGCCTTTAGTGTGGCCTGGGGAATCTTTATCCTCATGGTGCTGCTGGGGGCAGGGCAGGGCTTGCGGAACGGGGCCATGTACCAGTTCGGAAACGATGCCATCAACAGTATCTGGATTAACGGCGGACAAACCAGCATTCCTTACAAGGGCCTGCAGCCAAACCGTGAAATACAGCTTACCAATGAGGATTTCGACCTGATCCGTTCCAAAATCGGAGGCATCGATCATATGACGGCCAATACCTTCAGCCGCGCCCGGACCATCAGCTATAAAAGGGAACACGGGGCCTTCACCGTTCGTCCCTGTAAAGCCGACCACCGCTACCTGGAGAATGTGGAAATAGTCAGCGGGCGTTTCCTGAATGAAGCCGATATACGCGAATACAGGAAGGTATGTGCCATGGGATTACCGGTGAAGGAGGCCTTGTTTAAAAAGGAAGACCCGCTTGGAAAATATATTGATGTGGAAGGCATACCCTTCCAGGTGATAGGAACCTTCTACGACCAGGGGAATAACGACATGAACCGCATTTACATTCCGGTAAGTACGGCCCAGCGGGCCTATAACGGCAAGAATATCCTCGATGTGTTCTGGGTAGGAACCGGACAGTCTGATGTGGCACAAAGTAATGACATCATGACTGAAATCAGGCAGATGCTGGCGGCCCGTCATTCCTTTGACGTCAATGATGACCGGGCTTTGCATGCCAATAACAATACGGTGGAATACGAACGCATCAACAACCTGCTCGATGGTATTAAGATCTTTATCTGGATTATTGGTATCGGAACACTCATTGCAGGGGTGGTGGGTGTCAGCAATATTATGATGATCGTGGTGAAGGAGCGAACCAAGGAAATAGGGATCAGGAAAGCCCTCGGCGCCACCCCGGGTTCCATCATCAGCCTGATCATACAGGAGGCCGTCCTGATAACTTCCGTTGCCGGATATGTCGGACTTTGTGCCGGCGTATTCCTGCTCGAAGGCTTCCGCAAATGGGTGCCTCCAAGCGATTTCTTCCGGAACCCCGAGGTCAACTTTCGTGTGGCCATTGCAGCCACCTTGCTCCTGGTGATTGCCGGTGCGCTGGCCGGCTTCTTCCCGGCTCTCCGTGCTGCGAAAATAGAACCCGTTATCGCCCTGAGAGATGAATGAATCTAAAACCAATAGAACATGTTTGATCGTGACAACTGGCAGGAGATCTTGAGCACCATCAGCAAAAACAAGATGCGTACGTTCCTGACGGCCTTTGGCGTGTTCTGGGGCATATTCATGCTCGTCATCATGCTGGGTTCCGGCAATGGTTTGCAAACCGGTGTGTTGAAGGATTTTAACGGAACGGCAACAAACAGTTTTTTCTGCTGGACCCAGCGAACCTCTAAACCCTATAAGGGAATGAAACCCGGACGGAATTTTAATTTTACCAATGACGATGCCATAGCTCTGCGCAACCAGGTGCCGGAGTTGGATGTGATCGCTCCACAGAACCAGTTGGGCGATTACCGGGGATCCAACAACGTTACCTATGGTTTGAAAACAGGAGCTTTTGAAGTGATGGCCCAATATCCCGTCATCAGCAGGATCCAATCCATAAGAATCGTAAAGGGCAGATTTTTAAATGACAACGACATCAGGGAAAAAAGAAAGGTGGCCGTCATCGGGCAAAGACCCCGGGAAATTTTATTTGGTAAGAGCGATCTCGTCCTGGGCGAGTACATCCGTATCAACGGAGTTTATTTTCGTGTGATAGGCGTTACTGAGCCGACGGGTAACGGAGATCAGAATGAAGAACAGGCCAATTCCATTTCCATACCTTTCACTACTTTCCAGCAGGCTTTTAACTACGGTGACCGCGTGGGCTGGTTTGCCATTACCTCCAAACCCGATGTACCGGCCTCTGAAGCCGAAGACAAGGCCCTGGCCCTTCTCCGCGAACGGCATAACATTGCACCCGACGACCAGCTTGCCATCGGGCACTGGAACATGGAAAAACAGTTTAATAAACTCACCGGGCTGTTCAGTGGCATCAGCATGCTGGTTTGGTTTGTCGGGCTGGGAACACTCATAGCCGGTGTCATCGGAGTCAGCAACATCATGCTGATCGTGGTGAAAGAACGCACGAAGGAGATCGGCATCAGAAGGGCGCTTGGCGCCACGCCATTGGCCATTGTTTCCCAGCTCATCATGGAATCTATTTTCCTCACTTCCTTTGCCGGCTATTTTGGGCTGGTGGCAGGTGTCGGACTGCTGGAACTGGTTTCTTCATTTTTGCCCCCGGATAACGGAAGCATGTTCAGCAACCCATCCGTTGATCTGGCTATTGCTTTAAAAGCCTTATCCGTATTGATTGTTGCGGGCGCATTTGCCGGTCTCATACCTGCCAGGAGAGCGGTGGCTATCAGCCCTGTGGATGCCCTGAGGAGCGAATAAATCCTGCATAAATATTAAACAGACCTCAACAAGAATTTTTCCTATGATTAAACAAATTATTAAAATCCTGGTACTCCTGGCCATCATCGGTCTCTTCGGCTGGACTATTTATTTCCTGTATGCCAAGTCCCAAAAGCCTCCCGAGGTTTTTAAAACACAGTCGGCAGCGCCACAGAACATCATCAAAAAAACCGTGGCCACCGGATCGGTTTTACCCCGCAAGGAGGTGTTTATGAAATCCCAGGTGTCCGGTATCATTGAAAAGGTATTCGTGGTGGCCGGACAAAAAATCAAACAGGGAGATGTTATGGCCCGAATTAAAATCATCCCCAATATGGTGGAACTGAACAATGCCGAAAACCGCGTGAGCCAGGCTACCATAGCCTTTGATAATGCCCGCCTGGAGTATGACAGGAATGCCCTGTTGGTGAAAGATAAAGTGATCCCCCAGGCTGAATTCCAGCGCTATGAACTGCAGCTGAATACCGCCAGGCAGGAACTCGATGCCGCCCGGGATAACCTGAGTCTGATCCGGGAAGGCGTGACAAAAAAAGCCGGACAGGTAACCAATACCCTTATACGTTCCACCATCTCCGGTTTGGTGCTCGATGTACCGGTGAAGGAAGGCAACTCGGTGATTGAAAGTAACACC